>JBDNEZ010000065.1:0-6130 GCA_041690095.1 Anderseniella sp. | reverse complement strand
GACTAAAAAAGGACTCACTCCCATGGCAGTCAATTACGGCTCAAAACGCATCGTCGTCGGTGCCCATTACGGCATGCGCGACTGGCTGGCCCAGCGCGTGACCGCTGTGCTGATGGCGCTTTTTACGGTGATCGTGCTGGCGCAGGTGCTGATCAGCAAAGGGCCCATAGGCTACGACCAATGGTCCGGCATTTTTGCCGGCCAGATCATGAAGACCCTGACCTTCACCGTCATCGTTGCCCTGCTCTACCACGTGTGGGTGGGCATGCGCGACGTGTTCATGGACTACGTCAAACCCGTGGGCATCCGCCTCGTTCTGCAAGTGTTCACCATCGTCTGGCTCACCGGCTGCGCTGGCTGGGCTGTACAAGTGCTGTGGAGATTCTGACCAACATGACCGCTACCTCCAAACTCCCCAAGCGCCAATTCGACGTCATCATCGTCGGTGCCGGCGGCTCCGGCATGCGTGCCTCGCTGCAACTGGCCCGTGCCGGCCTGAACGTCGCCGTGCTCTCCAAGGTCTTCCCCACCCGCTCGCACACGGTGGCAGCGCAAGGCGGCATTGCGGCAAGCCTGCGCAACATGGGTCCTGATCACTGGCAGTGGCACATGTATGACACCGTCAAGGGGTCGGACTGGCTGGGCGATACCGACGCCATGGAATACCTGGCGCGCGAGGCACCTGCGGCAGTCTACGAGCTGGAGCACTATGGTGTGCCGTTCAGCCGGACTGAAGAGGGCAAGATCTATCAACGCCCGTTCGGCGGCCATATGCAGAATTTCGGCGATGGGCCGCCGGTGCAGCGCACCTGCGCGGCGGCTGACAGGACAGGGCATGCCATCCTGCACACGCTGTATGGACAAAGCCTGAAACACCATGCCGAGTTCTTCATCGAGTATTTCGCTATCGACCTGATCATGTCGGACGACGGTGTGTGTACCGGTGTTGTGGCGTGGAACCTGGAAGACGGCACCATGCACCGGTTTTCAGCCAAGATGGTGGTGCTGGCAACAGGTGGTTATGGCCGGTCATACTTCTCGGCCACATCCGCCCACACCTGCACAGGCGATGGCAACGGTATGGCGGCGCGTGCCGGTCTACCGTTGCAGGACATGGAATTCGTGCAGTTCCATCCGACCGGAATCTATGGTGCCGGGTGCCTGATCACCGAAGGTGCGCGCGGCGAAGGCGGTTATCTGACCAATTCCGAAGGCGAGCGTTTCATGGAACGCTATGCGCCCAACGCCAAGGATCTGGCGTCGCGCGATGTGGTGTCGCGCTGCATGACCATCGAAATCCGCGAAGGCCGGGGCGTCGGCAAGGACAAGGACCATATCCACCTTCATCTGGATCATCTTGACCCGGCCGTTGTGCACGAGCGCCTGCCGGGAATTTCCGAGAGCGCCAAGATTTTTGCCGGTGTTGACCTGACGCGCGAACCGATCCCGGTATTGCCAACGGTGCACTATAATATGGGTGGCATTCCGACCAATTACTGGGGCGAGGTTCTTAACCCGACCAAAAAGGATCCGAATGCCATTCAACCCGGCCTGATGGCGGTTGGCGAGGCAGCCTGTGCGTCGGTGCATGGCGCCAATCGTCTGGGGTCAAATTCACTGATCGATCTGGTGGTATTTGGTCGTGCGGCTGCGATCAGGGCAGGCAAGATTGTGGACCGGGATGAACCGGTACCGGCGATCAATGAAGCGGCTGTCGACAAGATCATGACCCGGTTTGATGCCCTGCGGCATGCGTCCGGTTCGGTGCCGACGGCCAATCTTCGGCTGGAAATGCAGCGTGCCATGCAGGAAGACGCAGCCGTGTTCCGGGTCCAGGACACCCTGGCACAAGGTTGCAAGCGGCTTGATGCGGCATGGAAGAAATTGTCTGACCTGAAGGTGACCGACAGATCGATGATCTGGAACTCCGACCTGGTTGAAACGCTGGAACTCGAAAACCTGATGGCTTGTGCCATTACCACGGTCTATTCAGCCGAAGCGCGCAAGGAAAGCCGTGGCGCACATGCGCGCGAAGACTACAAGGCGGGTCCATATGACGGGCGCGATGACAAGAACTGGCGCAAGCACACGCTGTCGTGGGTTGATGGCAAGGGCAAGGTGAAGCTGGATTATCGCCCGGTACATACCGAGCCGCTGACAACGCCTGCCGAAGGCGGCATCGACCCCAAGAAAATCGCGCCAAAAGCGCGGGTCTACTAAGCTTCAAGGGTACGGGACAGGAAAACATGGTTGAACTGACACTCCCCAAGAACTCCCGGGTTGGCGACGGCAAGGTGTGGCCGAAGCCTGACGGGGCGAACCGCATCCGGGAATTCAAGGTGTATCGCTGGAGTCCGGATGATGACGCCAATCCGCAGGTGGATACCTACTCGATCGACCTTGATGACTGCGGTCCGATGGTTCTCGATGCGCTGATCAAGATCAAGAACGAGATAGACCCGACACTGACCTTCCGTCGGTCATGCCGCGAAGGCATTTGCGGGTCGTGCGCCATGAACATTGACGGCACCAACACGTTGGCGTGTACGCGTGGTATTGATGAAGTAGACGGCGATGTCCGGATCTATCCGCTGCCGCACATGTCGGTGGTCAAGGATCTGGTGCCGGACCTGTCGCGGTTTTATGCGCAGCATCGGTCCATCGAACCGTGGCTCAAGACCGAAACACCTGAGCCGCGCACCGAATGGAAGCAATCGCACCAGGATCGCGAAAAACTCGACGGGCTGTACGAATGTATTCTGTGCGCGTGTTGCTCGACGTCATGTCCATCATACTGGTGGAACGGCGATCGTTATCTCGGCCCTGCCATATTGCTGCAGGCCTATCGCTGGCTGATCGATTCCCGTGACGAGGCAACCGGCGAACGACTGGACAATCTGGAAGATCCATTCCGTCTGTACCGCTGTCACACCATCATGAACTGCACCAAGGCGTGCCCGAAGGGATTGAACCCGGCAAAGGCCATTGCTGAGATCAAGAAGATGATGGTCGAGCGCCGGATATAAGGTCACGATCCCAAACACCTGAAACATTGCAAAAATCAGCGGCAATGACGAACTCGATGATGGTTAACCGGATGTCAATCTGATTGCTGCAATTTTACCGGACAGGAGTTCGACTCCAATCGGATTGATGCAGTCAGTCAAGGACAGTTTACCCATGCAAAATGCCGCTTTATCCGCAGATACAGCCAATTCGCCAACAGCTGTGACGGTGGCTTACCCTTCTGCGCAGTGTAAAAAGAGTCCATATTCCGGCATCGTCAGGCGAGGCAATATGCCACTTCTGATCGAGGATTGTCTGCTGGCGGAGGTGTCGCGCGATCAGTTGCTGCGTGAGTGGGAGGCCTGCGGGGCGATTTCCGACGTAGACGCCGCCGACTATTGCCGCCGGGCGGCAGGGCGTCTGTCTCGCGCTTTCGACAGCGAAATTGCGTCAGCCGACCTGTCTGATATTGTAGCCAATGCGGCCGTGCTGTTCTTGCTGTCACTGCGCAAGAACGGCGTAGCGTCAGCCGACGAGATCGGTCCGTGCCAGGTCAGTTATGACGGCACTGAAGCCGGCGGCCGGGTCAGCGCGAACGCTTAACTAGAGAAACATGGGTTCAATTGAACCCATAAAATTATTCGATTTCAATGTGTTAGAGAAAATTTATCCATCCGTATGGATGCATATTGCTCAAGCCGCGGATTTGCGTCTGGTGTTCTGCCACAGGGAATTCGTGTAGCAGAGCGCTTCGCCGAACACTTCCTCAATAATTGACGACGGCATTGGCCAGGGCACGCGGACCTCGCCACGGGTTTCATCTCCGTCAGCGAAATTCAGCTCGGCATGGTGCTTGTCGGCGAGATGACGCATGCGGTGGTTGGACGATCTGCACCACAGCAAGACCGAGCTGATGCCGCGGTTTTGCAATGCCGCAATGATGCGGGCAAACAGCGCATCGCCGACACCTTTGTCCTGCCATTCCGGCACAACGGAAAAAGCCGCTTCTGCACGCAGAGGCAAGTTGTTCGCAAGCAGCTTGATTTCACCAACCCCGAGCAATTCTCCGTCCACGAAAGCGCCGAAAACCATATTGCCGTTGGCGAATGCGGAACATGCATACATGTCAATGAAACTGTCGTGGACGGCTGCGCCGAAGCGCAGGGCGCGTGAAGCTGCATCAAGCCGGTCAAAATGCGACCTGAACAACTCCTGATCGCCAAGCCACAGTCGACGGATTGTGATGGCGGTTGCTGTTCCCAGGTCAGTGGAATGCATTGTCATCGAATTATCCTTTGCAATACCTGTTTATCAGGCAGATCTGTTACCGCCCAATGTAATGCTGCATTGCAGCATATTGAAGACTGGATTGGTGCATTGCAACAAAAAGTGATCACGTCGTGGTTGCAGGGCTATAATCGCCACTGGATCGAGTTTATGCGGTAAACTGGTTATAAACTGGTGCTTGCCTAAGCCGGGCAGGCTGATTAGGTTTCCCGGCATTGAAACAACAAATTCCAGGGAGCTGCCTGTCAAAGCGGGCGGGTATGTGCTGAGTATGGTCAAGGAAATCGGACATTTCATTGGTGGTAAGCTGGTTGCCGGGACATCCGGACGGTTTGCCGACGTTTTTGATCCCAACACGGGCGAAGTTCAGGCGAAAGTCGCACTGGCAAATGAAACCGAGTTGAAAGCAGCCGTTGCAGATGCCAAGGCGGCACAGCCGGCATGGGCAGCGACGAACCCGCAGCGGCGCGCTCGCGTGATGACGAAATTCGTCGAACTGGTGAATGCCGAGAAGGAAGAACTGGCCCAGATGCTGTCTCGTGAACACGGCAAGACCATACCCGACAGCCATGGTGATATTCAGCGTGGCGTTGAAGTGTGCGAGTTCGCCACCGGCATTCCGCACTTGCTCAAGGGCGAGTACACGCAAAATGCCGGCCCCGGCATTGATATCTATTCCATGCACCAGGCGCTTGGTGTCACTGCGGGCATCACGCCGTTCAATTTTCCGGCAATGATCCCGATGTGGAAATTCGGGCCTGCCATTGCATGTGGCAACGCATTCATTCTCAAACCGTCCGAGCGCGATCCGTCGTTGCCGATGCGACTGGCCGAACTGATGATCGAAGCGGGACTTCCTGCAGGGATTTTGAACGTGGTCAATGGTGACAAGGTATCGGTCGATGCGATTCTGGATGACGAAGACATCCAGGCTGTTGGTTTTGTGGGATCAACTGCCATTGCCGAATATGTCTATTCGCGCGGCTGTGCTGCCGGAAAACGCGTGCAGTGCTTCGGCGGGGCCAAGAACCACATGGTCATCATGCCGGATGCGGACATGGACCAGGTGGTCGATGCGCTTATCGGTGCCGGCTACGGATCGGCCGGTGAACGCTGCATGGCGATATCCGTTGCGGTTCCCGTGGGCGAAGACACCGCAGACCGGCTGATGAGCAAGTTGATGCCACGGGTCGAGAATCTGCGCATTGGCCCGTCAACAGACCGCGAAGCTGATTACGGACCAGTCGTGACCGCACAGGCGCTTGATCGTATCCGCGACTATGTCGAAGTCGGTATCAAGGAGGGTGCGACGCTTGCCGTTGACGGTCGCGACTTCAAAATGCAGGGCTATGAAAACGGCTACTTCATGGGCGGTTGCCTGTTCGACAATGTGACCAAGGACATGCGCATCTACAAGGAAGAGATATTTGGCCCCGTGCTGTCGGTGGTGCGTGCCAAAAATTATGAAGAAGCGCTTGATCTGCCGATGAGCCATGAATATGGCAATGGCGTTGCGATCTATACCCGCGACGGAGATGCGGCGCGTGATTTTGCCAATCGCATCAATATCGGCATGGTGGGTGTCAATGTGCCGATCCCGGTACCGTTGGCCTATTACACGTTCGGCGGGTGGAAAAAGTCTTCATTCGGCGACCTGAACCAGCATGGTCCGGATTCAGTGCGGTTCTATACGCGCACCAAAACGGTAACTTCGCGCTGGCCATCAGGCATCAAGGACGGGGCGGAGTTCTCCATTCCAACCATGGGTTAGATCTGACAGGGCCTTGTAGTCAAGGTGTTTTCCTGACAGCCGCGAGCAACTGCTCGCGGCTGTTTT
>JBDNEZ010000064.1:0-8292 GCA_041690095.1 Anderseniella sp. | reverse complement strand
TGCAACAACGCCGATGGGCTGATTTGGTCCACGAGATCAGGATGATTTTTGGTTGTTCAACCAAAACGCATAAACCTGATCGCATCCAAAGTGGTAGATCAACTCATGGGTTCAGTTGAACCCATGTCGATCTACAGGCCGATTTTCTGCGCCCGCTGGGCTGCGTTACGGCCCCCTTGTGGTCAACCAGACCACGGCGGGAACCGTGCCTTGCCAGCAAACGCAGAAAACCGGTCAAACGATTCCATCTAAGCGAAACATGCTCTGGGGCTGTTTTAGTGTGGCTTTATGGTACCAGCCAGTGCCAGATTCATCAAAGCTAATGGACAGGTGGCATTTTTTGAGAAATTTGGTCTCGATAATCAACTGTTTTCACGATCGAGAACGCCCTTCAGCTTTTCGCTCCCCCGAATCCATGTGTCATCACGGGCCAAAAAATCTCTCAGGGTCTTGCCGGGCTCTGGTCTGAAGCGATCTTCCGCCACTTCAAACCGGCCAATCCGATCGAGCCGGAAAGTGCGGAAATTGTCGCGAAGCTCGCACCAGCCCGCCATCAGCCAGACAGGTCCGAAATAGGCTAGCGACAGCGGACGAACCTGCCTTGTGGTGATATCGCCGCCGGCATCTTCATAACCGATGGTGACTTTCCGGTTGTCCCTCAGCGCGTTCCGCAACTCGCCCAGCTCAAAGTTGAGCGGTGCCATGTAATGTTCCGACGGTGCCAGCAGCGCCGTATTGGTCATGTAGGTTCTGAGCGCGTCAGGCAATACGGCTTCCACCTTCGCGATCACGTCGGTGGCGGCATCCGCCAGTTCCTTGTCGGCCCATGACTGCACAATGCGCGCACCCAGCACCAGCGCTTCAATTTCGGTTTCCTTGAACATAAGCGGTGGCAGGTCATACCCGGCGCGCAACACATAGCCGATCCCTGCCTCACCTTCGATCGGCACTCCGGATGTCATCAGATCCTGAATGTCGCGATAGATGGTGCGGTCGGAGACCTCGAAGTTTTCAGCCAGATCGCGAGCCCGCGTCAGCGGTTGACGGCGCATGAACTGGATGATCTCGAACAGTCGGTCGGCGCGGCGCATGGAACCTGGCGTCTCCTGTGTTAACAATGCGAGGTGGCTTAGCATAACCCTCCTGACATCATGCTGTCAGGAGGGTCTGTCACATCCTGACACGATGCTGTCAGGAGGGGTGGTTCATGGTGGTTTCCAGTTAACCGAAGGAGAACCGCAAATGACCATCACCAGTCGTACAAATCACGCTGCCGAAGCAGTTGGCACAAAGCAGCGTCATTGGGCCGTTGCCCTGTTGCGCGCTATGGTCAGATTGATCCGTAATCGGCGAGCGGCCGTGCAGTTACTGGATATGGATGATCGCAAGCTCGCCGATATCGGGCTGTCGCGCTCGGATGTCATTTGTGCCCTGAACGGTTCGCTGCTGCATGATCCGACGCACGAACTGTCGAGCATTGCAGGTCGCAGATACTAAATCTTTATCCGATCAGATGTGTCCATCTGATCGGATGATGCTCTCGGTCATGACCCGGAATAGGTGCAAACCGCTTTAAATGCGGACAGCTTCTTCCGGTGCCATGAACGCGTAGCCCAGATCATCGGCAACCGCCTTGTAGGTCACATGGCCGGCGTGCACGTTTAATCCGGCCATCAGGTACTTGTTTTCAGTCAACGCCTTGCGCCATCCGCGATTTGCGATCTGCAGAATGAACGGCAGCGTTGCATTGTTGAGTGCATAGGTTGATGTTTTCGGCACACCACCCGGCATATTGGCAACACAGTAGTGAATGACATCATCAACCAAATAGACGGGATCGTCATGCGTGGTGGCTCTGGATGTCTCCGCGCTGCCGCCCTGGTCAATTGCCACGTCCACGATAACCGAGCCAGCCTTCATTTTCTTGACGATGTCACGCGTAATCAGCTTCGGTGCGGCAGCTCCGGGAATCAGCACGCCGCTGACGACAAGGTCGGCATCGGTACAGTGTCGTTCGATGGCATCCCTGGTGGAATATACCGTGTTGAGCGGGCGATCGAATTGCACCCACAGCGAACGAAGCACATCGACGTTTCTGTCAATCACCCAGACATCAGCCCCCATGCCAAGCGCAATATGTGCTGCATGGCGACCAACCATGCCGCCACCGATGATCACCACCTTGGCCGGGTCGACACCAGGCACGCCGCCCAGCAATAGCCCGTGTCCACCATGGGCCTTTTCCAGGTAATGGGCACCGGCCTGTATGGACAATCTTCCAGCCACTTCCGACATCGGTGCCAGCAGGGGCAGGCCCCCCGTAGGGCTGGTTACGGTTTCATAGGCGATGCAGGTGGCTTTGGATTTGACCAGGTCCTTGGTCTGGACGGGGTCTGGTGCCAAGTGAAGGTAGGTAAACAGAATCTGGCCTTCGCGCAACATCTTGCGCTCGCCCGCCTGCGGTTCCTTGACCTTCACGATCATCTCGGCCTTGGCAAATATCTCGGCCGGCGTCTTGATGACCTTGGCACCTGCCTTGCGGTAGTCGGTGTCGTCCATGCCGATGCCGGCACCGCAGCCAGTTTCGACTATCACCTTGTGGCCGGCCTCCACCAGTTCGCGAACCGACGTCGGGGTCATTCCAACCCGGAATTCCTTGTTCTTTATTTCTTTTGGTACGCCGACCAGCATTGCCGTTTCCTCCGGTTATGGGTTTTGTGGCTGTGAGAATACGCTTTTTGAAATAGAATTTATTATCCTATATTCTGATGATGCGATATTCAGTCGAATAAAATTTCACAAACCAAGGAGTTTTTCGAATGAATGCTGCTGCATTGGATAAAACCGATCGGCGCCTGTTGAGAGAACTTCAGGCCAACAGTTCATTGTCGGTGGCCGAACTTGCCGATCTGGTCGGTCTGTCTGCTTCATCGTGTCATCGTCGCATAAAGCTTCTGGAGGCGCGCGATCTGATTGTTGGCTATGGCGCCAGGCTGGGAGCGGATAAACTTGGCTTCTGTATTGAGTTCTTTGTCGAAATTTCCCTGGTGGCGCAAACCGAAGAAAACCTCGAGGCATTTGAACATGCGGTGCGGCGGGTTCCCGATATCCTCGAATGCCATCTCATGGGCGGTCAATATGACTACCTCCTGCGCATTGCCGCCTCCAGCGCAGCCGATTATGAGCGCATACACCGCCAGGCGATCACCCGGTTGCCGGGTGTCGCTCGCATCCAGTCGTCACTGGCGCTGAGGACGGTAAAGCCGTGGACCGGGCTGCCCGTATGATTGATATCATAAATTAATTCGACGGCATTTGATCCAGGTCATCTTGTTGACATGCATGCATGGTTATTCTTTGTGCCATGAAGCCGGGGGGCAATTTGTGCAAGTAATAACAATCAGGAGGCCCCTATGGCA
This sequence comes from Anderseniella sp., assembly GCA_041690095.1. Lineage (GTDB taxonomy): Bacteria > Pseudomonadota > Alphaproteobacteria > Rhizobiales > Aestuariivirgaceae > Anderseniella. The sequence goes on along the minus strand of JBDNEZ010000064.1, from coordinate 4,873 downwards.
CAGAATGCCAGTACACCATCAACCCCGCAAGTCGCCATCGATGCTGTCGGTGAGCTACCCAGAACAGCTATGGATTTTGCCGGTCGCTACAGTGCAGAAGCGGTCAAGACCCTGAGCAATTGCCAGGGCAAATATGCTGCCTTTGTAAACCAGCGCCTGTCGGAAGACCTTGCCATGCCGGAACGGTTGTCCGGCTGCACGACGCCCATGGAAATCATGGATGTATGGGCTGATTTCTATTCCACTGCGATGAGCAATTACATGGATCATGCCCGCGGCCTTACCGAGACCGGGGCTCAGGCCGTTGAAGAGTTTGTTCGCGAAGTTGAAGTGGAAGCTGAAGAAATCGCGGCAACGACCAGCAAGGCACTCAAGGCAGCCAATGGCAATAACGGCAGCAAGGCCGCCTGAGCGACGGCTGCGACAAGCTCAAGTATAAATGACCGGCTGGCGGTATTCCGGCCGGTCAAACCATGACAGGTAGGTTTCCGAAATACGCCTAGTCACCGGTCCGGGCGCGTCGTTCGAGAACACCCGGTCATTGATTCTGGCAACCGGTGCCACACCACCACCGGTTGTCGCGGTGAACACTTCGTCGGATTCCAGAAGTTCATCCAGCGGGATCGGTCGCACTTCGGTTTCCAGGTTCAGTTCACCACAAAGTTCAAGAACGGTTCGTCGCGTTATGCCCTCAAGCACGCCCGCATCGGGTGTACGCACGGTATTGCCCTTCAGCGAAAATACGTTGAATCCGGGACCTTCAGTGACATTTCCCTGATGATCAAGCAGCACCGCAGTATCAAAACCGGCATCAAGGGCTTCAAACAGCCCACGGGTCAGATCTCCCCAATGATAGTTCTTGGCCGTTGGGTCCACGCTATCCGGTGGAATTCGACGAATGTCTGGCGGCACAAAAAGGTGCGCACCTCGCGCGACAATGTCCGGCTTGATGACATGGACATACGGAATGCACCAGGCGAAGAAGTGATTGCCGCACTGGCGCGGGTCCCTGGTACCGGGAATGAGCGGCACACCGCGGCTTGCGACCATCGCAACATAGGAATCGCGCAAACCGGAACGGCCAACGATAGCGTGAACGATGTCGCGTATTTCGTCTTTTTGTTGTGGCACTTGCAGGCGCAGTTTTGCAAGGGAGGTCTGAAACCGGTCAAGATAATCGTCCAGCCTGAAAAATGCGCCATTGCGCACGGAGGCAACGTCATATGTGCAGTCGGACCGGGTAAAGCCCCAGTCCAGCACCGAGATTTTTGCATCCGAGATCGGAACGATCTCACCGGCCATCCATGCGGCACCTTTGGAGAAATCCGGGGTCATGATGATCTACTCCGCTGCGGCTTGTGCAATGTCGATATCCTGATCAATCAGGTTGGACAGCAATTCAATGCCCGGTTTGATACGCGTTTCGTCGATGGATGAGAATCCAAGCCGGAAAAAATTGCGCGGCGGGTTTGGCGTTCCAAAGAAAATGCGCCCCGGTTCTATCAGCAGGCCCTGTTCACGCCCGGCGAGCGCAAGTCTTTCAGAATCCAGTTCCTTCGGGCCTTCAACCCAGAAACTTGTGCCGCCGAAACTTGGCACCTGGGTCGAATTAGGCAAATGTTCCTGCAGCGCGGATGCCATGATTTCCCATCGTGCCCGATAAGCCCGGTGAAGCCGTCTGATCAAAGTGTCATGATGGCCCAGAGACAGGAACAGCGCGGCCGTGCGCTGGTTGTTGTTGGGCGGGTGGCGGACCATCAGGCGGCGCAGCGCGCGCGCTTCATCGATGAAGGCTTTTGGTGCCACCAGGAATCCGAGCCGGAGGCCGTGGAAAACCGACTTGGAAAGTGAGCCGATATAGATCACGTGACCATCGTCATCCAGCGACTTGAGCGACGGACAGGGCTCATTGACATAATTGGTCTCGAATTCATGATCGTCCTCAATGATGAGGAAATCCTTCTTTCTGGCCTGTTCTATCAGTTCCAGACGGCGCGTCAGCGGCATGGTGACGGTGGTGGGAGCCTGATGGCTCGGGGTGACAAACACCATTTCGGTATCGTCGGGTATGCTGTCGGGCACGATGCCTTGTGCGTCGACTTCCTGCAGGTGGATGTTGCTGGTGTGCAGGGAGAATATGTTGCGCGCATCGGGAAATCCCGGCTCTTCAACCACGACTTTGGTTTGCGGCTTGGCCAGCAGGCTCGAAATCATGTAAAGCGCGTGCTGTGCGCCCAATGTAACCAATATCTCGTTTTCGCCGGCCATGATGCCGCGCCGAGGCAGAATGCGCCGTCTGATTTGTTCAACCAGCAGCGCATCATCATGTGCCCCGTGATCATCGGTCCACGCATTGAACCAGCGTTTGCCGAGGGTCTGCCGGGCGCATTCGCGCCATTCGGCAATCGGAAACAGATTGTGATCCACCTGACCATAGATGAACGGATATTTGTAGCTGGACCAGTCCAGTGGCTTGGAAATGTTTTCAAGCTTGCCAGGGGTGCGTGCAAAGCGTGCCTTCCAGTCTGGCGCGGTGTGATCTGAATTGCCGGCACGCTGCATTGGTGACGGGCGCGCAGCCTGCTGCGGGATCGCCTTGTCAGAGACGTAATAACCTGAGCGCTCACGCGCGACCAGGTAGCCGTCATCGAGCAGACCCTGGTAGGCCAGCATGACGGTATTTCGTGAAACGCCGAGTACTTTGGCCATTTTCCGTGTCGACGGAACCGGTTCGTCACGGCCCAACTGACCATCCAGAATGGCGGAAACAAACGCCTCCCTGATCTGGGTTTGCAAGCTGGCATATTCGCCGCGTTTGATTTGCAGAAGCCAGTCACGCATAGCCGTTGGACACCTCTGGACCTGTATCGTTGCAAAACTGGACCTACGCTAGAGCCAAAACAGCTGTATGTCACCAGTGTTTGTGACAGACAGGTGAATGACGACGACCTGTTTGCCAAATTCGGAGCGGTGTTATCGCGCGTCAGGAGTTGTGTCGGTAGTGTTTCGACAGCGAGCCGGATTGCTGAATGCTGATGGTTCCGCTGAATCAGGATTACAGCGTCAATTGAGATCTGGTATTAGGGTTGCAGATGATTGCCGACCGGCCCTTGTTGGGCGTTATGTTAATGTTGGGATTTTGCATATTGGCTCCTGTCGGGGACTCGATAGCAAAACTGCTGGGCGCAACGGTTCCCCTGTTGCAGTTGTTGATGGTGCGCTTCGGCCTGCAGGCTGTGTTGCTGTTGCCGGTCATCGTGGCGAGCGGGCGGCGCTTGAACATGTCGCCCCGGGTTGCATGGCTCACCGTTGCCCGAACCCTGCTTCACATTGTGGGTGTGGGCGCCATGTTCCTGTCGTTGCGCTTTCTGCCTCTGGCAGATGCTGTCGCCATCGCATTTGTCATGCCGTTCATTATGTTGTTGCTGGGCAGATTTGTGCTCAATGAGGAAGTTGGCAGCCGCCGGCTGGCCGCTTGCGCTGTCGGCTTCATCGGCACTCTTCTTGTGATACAGCCGAGCTTTTCGGAAGTTGGTGCACCGGCATTGTTGCCGCTGCTGGTGGCAGTGGACTTTGCCCTTTTCATGCTGGTCACCAGGCAAATCGCCAAGGAAATTGACCCGGTCAGCCTGCAGGCAGTCAGCGGCGCAATCGCAACCGCTATATTGTTTCTGTTCTATTGTCTGACACTGGTGAGCGGCGTTCTGGAAACTCAGATGATTGCTCCTGACTGGAGCACTGCGCTGCTGCTCCTGGCCATCGGTGTGATTGGCACGCTGGCGCATCTGCTGATGACCTGGTCACTGCGCTTTGCGCCTTCTGCCACACTGGCTCCCATGCAGTATCTCGAAATACCGGTCGCAACCATCATTGGCTACATGGTATTTGCAGACCTGCCCAATGGCCTGGCTGCCCTGGGCATAGTGATCACCATCGGCGCAGGCCTTTACATAGTGTTTCGCGAACACGCGATGTCCGGACGTTGAACAACCAAAAATCATAAACCTGATCGATTCCAAAGTCTTATAGCAACATGGGTTCAGTTGAACCCATGTTGCTATAGTTGCTGATAGTGGTTGCCAGCCCTATTTGCCTGATCGTGTGGTGCCAAAGTAGCGGGCAAGCTGGACCATGGCGATCAGGGCCAAGCCCGCTACGACCAGCATCACCCAGTCCAGTATGGTCGGTTCACGCATCTGGTCGCCGATTACTGCCATGAGTATTGTGAGCGGCAGGATGCCGATTGCAGTTGTCCACGTGAAACGCCACCAACTCACGTCGGTCAATCCGGCTGCATAGTTGACAAGGTTGAAAGCAATCACCGGTATCAGACGCACGCCAATCATCGCGGGAATTGTGGTCACAGCAGACCTGGTATCAATTTTTGCCAACTGCCTGTGGATGAGGATGTCGGCGACAAATGGTCGTCCCAGCTTTCGCGCAATCACGAATGCCAGCAGTCCACCGATCATGGCGCCCGTCCACGTCAATACTGTTCCCCATACAGCACCGAAGGCCATACCTGCGGCCATGGCGACGAACTCTGCAGGAAATGGTATGAATGAATGCAGCACCATCGCGCCGACCAGGCCCAGATGCCCCCAGACACCCAGGGATCTTATGTATGCGTCGAGGGATTGGACGGAAAAACTGTTGAAACCATCCTCTGCAAACCAGACAATTGCGCCGCCGCTCAGCAACAGGATCAGGACCAGGATGAACCCGGCAAATTTTCGCCACGGATATCTGCGGTTTTCATCCATCGGCTCGTTGCCAGCCGCGCCATCGGGGACGGTGTCACCATCGGATTTGTGATGTTTTCTGTGCGCAGGTGCAATTATAGCGGCTTCCACCCTGTTTCATCGAATGGGAC
>JBDNEZ010000063.1:0-4508 GCA_041690095.1 Anderseniella sp. | reverse complement strand
GACATGAAGCAGTCCGTTCCTTGTTTGCAAAGGAACACGGTCTCGAGACATGGATTTTTCAGGCAAGCTGGGTTCCGCAGCACCTGGCGTCCGGCTCGGCAGTCCTGATTGGTCTGGCCCTGTTGTTCGAGGCAAGGCCGGCCAGCAAGCTCTCTTTCAGGCGCAGCCTGCCCGCCGGTCTCATGATTGCCGCCGGATTTGGAATGTCGACATGGGTCGGCGGCCTGACATTTGCGATCTGTGCAACCAGCATACTGGTTTACAAGGCAGCTTCAACAGGTGCCGGAGACCATCTTCGCTTGGCCTGGCAATGGGGTAGTGCGGCAGCTGTCGCCATCGTGTTTGCCAGCCCATTCATCTACAATCAGTTACCATTCCTTGATTTGCGCGGCGGCCATACAGCAGTTGTCGGTCTGCACCCCTATCCGGTTCTGGCAGACACACACGTAAGCGACCCGCTCAACCTCGCGGCATTCTGGCTATTGCTGCTGCCAGCGTACATGCCCGCCCTGTTCATCCCCTCGGTAATCTGTCAGTGGAGGTGCTTTTCAAGTCGCCCGGTCGCCGGTCAATCAGTGCTTTTCCTTTCGATCCTCATGTATTCGTCTCTAGCCGTGTCGTGGCTACTAAGAAGCCAGTTGGCGAACAATGACCTGGGATGGCGCGCCGTGATCATTGCGGTTTTGGCCATGACCGTACTCGCTGCACTGGAGCTATCCAGAAACAACGCCTCACCTGCAAAATATGTCTGCGTGGGTTTACTGGCTATTGCCCTGCTGGATGGCTCGAGGTTTGCACTCATGAATGCAAAGGGTAACGGCAAATGGATGAAAGACCCGATCCCCGATAGCGCGTGGCAATCGATTCAAAGGCACACAACAACAAAAGACCGGATACTGAGCAATCCGCACGGATATTCTGCAATCGAGTCGTTTGGCGTGAATGTCATGTGGACCCTGAAATCGAACCGCAACAGTTGCTTTCAAAGCGCCGATTTTGTCAGGGCATATCAAAGGACGTGGAGCTTCGACGAAATTCGTGCGATTGATGCCGAATTGCAGCTGTTCTTCGACGGCAAAATCGCTGCAAGCAAGATTTCGCCACTCCTCAGCAAGCTTGAATGCAGCAAAGTGCTCATAGTGGAAGCGGACAGGATCTGGCAATCGAAGCAGTTGCTCAAATCCGCCAACCTTGAGCCGGTCTCTTCCGGCGCTGGCTGGAAATTGCTGGCTCCAAGCACCCCATCTGCAGGCTCAATCGCGGATTGACAACACCGCAGTTCTGCCAATTGCGGGATAGCTCCAAGCCCGGCGTGACGGTGAAACCGATATCAACCAGCCTTGAAAACGAACATCTTGTTTGAGCAAAACGTCAAGATCGCACTCAACACCGTTGCTATCAAAAACGATACGGTCAGATTTGAAACCAAGTATTTCTGCGAGCCAAACAATACAAGAGAATTAAACACCCCGATCACACCATAAAAAATTATGAACGTTACAAATTTCCTCAGTATACCACTCTTCGCTTTAAACACCCAAAAATAATTGCCGGTATACGACACCATAATTCCACAGCTATTCGACACAATTGCAGCGATGAATACAGAACTATACTGCATGTATTTAAACAGAAAATTCAAAACTCCGTAACTCGCCAGAGTGGACAGCAATCCGATAATAACGAAATTTCTGGCCTGGTATCTTGTTTTCCGACCAAGGAAATTACGTTCATTCATTGCCGCCTGTGCCTTTGCGCTTCTGCACCCCATCTATCAGGTGTGCAAAGTCCTGTTTTGAATGCAGAGCATCTGACAATGATCGGTTAGACAACAGAAAAACCACCGCAACCAGTATCGAGAGCTGGAGGCCACTGGCGAGAGAAATCCCCACAACCGTGGTCAACCATCCGGGCGAGGCAGTTCCCCAAGACTTCATTGCGATCCCAATTGCTGTCGCCACCGTCAGGCATCCGCACAACACGAAGGACAGGACAATCGCCCGCGCAAGCACCCTCTCTGAAAACACTCCCAATGCGTTCAGGCCATGCAACAGATGCGTGGTCAGCGTGTGGTGGGACCTGCCACCAAGACGTACACCACGTTCGGTGGGTACCTTGATGATGTTAAGCTTCGCCAACAGAATTGCCGCCGGGAGATGCTTCGACAATTCAGGATACTTATCAAGCACCCGAAGTGCGGCGGGTTCGAATGCGGCAAAGTTGCCGAAATCAATCGTCAGTCCTGTGCCAAGCCTGAAAAGCAGCTGGTAGGCTTTATAAAAATACCGGAACCTCCAGCCCTCACTCCGCTTCGATCTCTGGGCAACCACCACATCGACACCGGGGGCTTTGGCTGCCAGCAAAAGGGCAATCTCCTCCGGCCGGTCCTCTCCATCGCAATCCATCACCACCAGCGTTTCAGTTATGTTCTGCCGGCCAACAAAGTTTAACGCAATCGCCAGCGCGGGCTGGTTCCCGAGGTTTCTGTTGAGCATCAATATCTCGTAGTCGGCACTAACGGGCGGAAGCCAATCCAGATCAACTGGTTCGACGAACGAGCCATCATCTACTATGTAGATTTTTCCGACGGAACCACCATACAATTTTTCTATGTTTTCCAGCGTTTTGCAAATTGCACTTCGATCATTATAATATGATAAAAGTATAGATAATTTATCTATTTTGTTCATATTTATACTTATTTAGCATTGCTTAATAATAACGATTGTCGGTTCGCGAAAAAATCACACCCGGCATTCCCCATTTGGATCGCCTTCTGACACAGTAAAATCATCCAAGGTGGATTGCCAGATCTTTTTCGACTTTGGTTCGCTCTGGCAGTTCCACAATTGGTGCGTGACGCCGCCAATTCGGTCGTCTTGGCGCCCGGAGTCGTGATTTGGCCATGCGCCGAACACAGTTTTCCCGTCGCTGGTGTTTAATATCGTGGATTTGGCTGTGGTTCCGGTCATGCGCACGTTGCTCCTGGTGGTGGCCCTCGCAGGGTGTTGATCATGTTTAGGCCCCCATTTCCCAAGTGAACACGATATTCGATGCCCTGAGGTGGAGATTCTGCTATAATAATCAATATGTTGAGGTGTTGATGGAGTGGTTTGCATGGCACACCCGATGGGTGAATCCAAACGGGACGGACTTCGGGTTGATTTTGACCGCCGCCTGAAGCTGGAATTTCATGGCTCCCGGATCACTTCCAATGCAGGATTGCTGGCTTATCGCGAACTTGACGATGCTCTTGGCCTGAGCGAGATTGCCGGAACTGTTTTGCAGGACAGCCGCACCGGCAAAAACGGATGGCATGAATTGGCGGGGTTGCTTCGTCAGTCAGTGTTTGGACGCGTTGGCGGTTATGAAGACGTAAACGATGCCAACCGTCTGGGACATGATCCTGCCATGCGCTGGATTGTTGGCGGCAAGGCGATAGAAAGACAGGCCGCATCCTCCAGCCAGATGGGGCGCTTCGAGACGGAGCTTCTGGCCAGCGACGATAACTTTGCCGCATTGAGCGAGCTTTGCGGGCAATGGATCGACCGTGTGCATGACCGCCACCCGCCGAAGAAGATCATTCTCGACATGGACTCCAGTGTCAGTCCGACCCATGGCGAACAAGAGGGCACAGCCTACAATGGTCACTTTGGCTGCACCTGCTATCATCCGCTATTCCTGTTCAACCAGTTCGGCGATCTGGAACGTTGTTCTCTGCGTAGCGGCAATGTCCATAGTGCCGACTGTTGGAGGGATGTTCTGGAACCTGTCGTTGAGCGTTACCGGAAACGGAACCTGCGCTGCTACTTCCGAGGAGACGCTGCATTCGCTTCGCCGGACATCTACGAGTTCCTGGAGGATGCGGGTTTCCTCTACGCAATTCGCCTTAAGGCCAACAATATTCTCCAAGGGCGCATTGCCCATCTGCTGATCCGTCCGGTCGGTCGTCCGCCAAATCATGTCCGGCGCTATTATGCCAACTTCAGCTATGAGGCAGGATCGTGGGACACAAAACGCCGTGTCGTTGCCAAGGTGGAATGGCATCCCGGCGAATTGTACCCTCGTGTTGGCTTCATCGTCACCAACCTGTCTCGTCCTGCCGAACGGGTTGTCGCCTTCTACAATCATCGTGGCACGGCGGAACAATACATCAAAGAGGGAAAGTACGCCATCAAGTGGACACAGCTGTCTTGCCGCAAGTTCCGCAACAACGAGGTTCGCCTCCAGCTTCATGCCCTGGCTTACAATCTGGGCAACTTCATGCGGACGCTTGCATTGCCGAAGGAGGTCGAGCACTGGTCGCTGACCACGCTGCGGGAGAAACTGGTCAAGATCGGTGCCAAGGTCGTCCACCATGGCCGATACGTCACGTTCCAATTGGCCGAGGTTGCGGTGCCGATGGAACTGTTCCGGAAAATCCTGAGCCTGATCAATGATCTACGACGAAGACCCGTACCGGCGTAGGCCGGGAGAATTGATGACAAGGTGAAACAGACAGGAAAGGT
>JBDNEZ010000062.1:0-4956 GCA_041690095.1 Anderseniella sp. | reverse complement strand
TGTCCAGGTATTGTCAGCCACCACGCCATAACCGGTTCCCAGGTCGATCACCTTGACCACTCCGGGCAGTTTTTCGGCAGCCGCAGCGTCCATCGCGGTCATTTTTGCCCCCTGGTGCGAGTTCATCCGCACCGTGGCAAACAGCATGCCGGGCAAGCGCACATCAATGCCGAAGCCTGCCTTGCCGGTAACCTTGGCCTTCATGTCCAGACGCGGTTGCGATTTGCCGAGATAGCGCCAGTCTGCCGGATCTTTCAGCGCAATGCCTTCGGGTATTTCGCGCAACGCAGCCGCCGCTGCCAGTTCGCCATAGGTCAGCACCTGGTCGAGAGCAGGATCAAGCACCGTGCCGTTTCGGGTCTTCAGGGAAGCTGCTGCCACCTGCCATTTATCGGCCGCTGCTGCAATCAGCATGGAGCGCGCAGCCGCTCCTGCCATGCGCATTCTGGTAAACGCATCAATGGTTGAACTTGATCCGCCGGTTACCTGCATGGCCAGAAACTTTGCCACGACGCCTTGTATGTCGCGGGTCATTTCGGCCATGAAGGAATTGTCAAACGCCTGGAAAGGTGCGCCTTCCTCCAGCATGGCGCGATTGTAATAGACACTGGCAGCCGGTGCGAATTCGGTCTGCACATCGCCAAGCTCGATATCGAGTTCTTCCGCCACCAGGGCTGCCAGGGTGGTCACGACGCCCTGCCCCATCTCGGCGCGCGGCACGATGATGGTCACTGAATTGTCGGCCGCTATTTTGATAAACGGATTGAAAACGCTTTCAGCTTTGTCTTTGTCTGCCACCAGCGGATTGGGATAAGGCGTCCGGTACATGTAAAACCCGACAGCCACCCCGCCGGCGATTGCCGCAGACCCGAGCAGGAATGTTCGTCTCAGCAGTTTTCCCATGGCTCAGGTTCCCGCCAGTTTTCTGGCAGCCGTATGGATGGCTGCCCGGATACGCGGATAGGTGCCACACCGGCAAAGATTGCCCGACATGGCCTCGTCGATATCCGCATCGTCCGGCGTCGGATTGCTCGCCAGCAGGGCCACCGCCGACATGATCTGGCCGGACTGGCAATACCCGCACTGGGCAACCTGATGCTCGATCCAGGCGTCCTGTACAACATGCAGCGTGCCGTCATCGCCCTGCAGCGCTTCGATGGTTGTCACATCGCCCGACACATCTTCCAGCGCTATGGAACACGACCGGGTCGGTTCACCGTCAATCAGCACCGTGCAGGCACCGCACATGGCTATGCCGCAGCCGAACTTGGTGCCGGTCAGCCCGGCGATATCGCGCAGCGCCCACAACAGCGGCATTTCCGGATCGGCTTCGATGGAAACCGTTTTACCGTTGATTTTGATGTCCATGCATGTTGCCTTAACTCTTGGATGCAGCAAAATTGTGAAGCTGAAGAATCAGCTTTACCAGTACCCGCCAGATTTGGCACATTAGGTCATCGACTGACCAGTCGCCACCACAACCGTGACTGGTGCTGATCCAGATCCGGAGCAACCAGCGAGTACCAATGACGTCTTCCCCAGCTAGCCTTGCCCAAAAGTGTGCAGATGCCTTGTGGGCCAGTGACACTGCCACGCAGTCACTCGGCATGCAGTTGATCTCGGTTGCGCCCGGTACCGCCGAAATGTCGATGATGGTGCGGCCCGACATGACCAACGGCCATGGTACCTGTCACGGCGGCTTCATCTTCACGTTGGCAGATTCCGCCTTTGCCTTTGCCTGCAACAGCTATGACGAGCGTACGGTCGCCCAGCATGCCCAGATCACCTTCATTGCCCCGGCAAAAACCGGTGACAGGCTGATTGCGCGTGCTGTCGAGCGCTCACGCACTGGCCGGTCGGGCATCTACGACATAACGGTGAGTCTCGAAAATGATCAGCAGGTCGCTGAATTTCGGGGCCATTCCAGAACCATTGGAGGCAGTATTGTCACCGCTTCCTGAACCACACTTGCAGAAAACAGGCCCGCTTGATGCTTGATCCCGCAACCTACATTGCAATGACAGATGCCATTGAAACGGCGTCGCGCGAAGAAATCACCGCGCTGCAGTTGCACCGCCTCAAAATCACCCTGGCGCATGCCTATGCAAATGTCACTCATTACAAACAGGCGTTCGACAAGGCCGGTGTCACGCCGGACGACCTGAACGATCTTTCCGACCTGGCTAAATTTCCGTTCACCGTAAAATCCGATTTGCGCGACAATTACCCGTTTGGCCTGTTCGCCGTGCCACAGGACCAGATTGCCCGCGTTCACGCCTCGTCAGGCACCACCGGCAAACCCACCGTGGTGGGCTATACCCAGGCAGATGTCGACATGTGGGCCGATGTGATGGCGCGCTCGATTCGCGCGGCCGGCGGCAGGTCCGGCATGAAATGTCACATTGCCTACGGCTACGGCCTGTTCACCGGCGGCCTTGGCGCCCACTATGGTGCCGAGCGTCTCGGGCTTACGGTTATCCCGGTTTCAGGCGGCATGACAGAACGTCAGGTCCAGCTGATCCAGGATTTCCAGCCCGAAATCATCATGATCACCCCGAGCTATATGCTGGCGGTCCTCGACGAATTTCGCAGGCAGGGCATCGACCCGCGCAAGTCTTCGCTGAAGATAGGCATTTTCGGCGCGGAACCGTGGACCAACTCTATGCGCGAGGAAATCGAAAAGGCGTTTGATATGGACGCAATCGATATTTACGGACTGTCGGAAGTCATCGGCCCCGGCGTCGCGCAGGAGTGTGTGGAAAGCAAGGACGGCCTGCACATCTGGGAAGATCATTTCTATCCCGAGATCGTCGACCCTGAAACCGGAGAGGTGCTGCCGGACGGCGAGCGCGGCGAACTGGTGTTCACTTCGCTGACCAAACAGGCCATGCCGATCATCCGCTATCGCACCCGCGACCTGACCAGGCTGTTGCCGGGCACCGCGCGCAGCATGCGGCGCATGGAAAAAGTAACCGGGCGCTGCGACGACATGATGATCATCCGCGGTGTCAATGTGTTCCCCACCCAGATCGAGGAACTGATATTGCGCAGCGAGGGCTTGAGCCCGCACTTCAACATCGAGCTGACCAAATCAAACCGCATGGACGCCATGACGGTAAACGTGGAGGCACTGCCGGGATCTGCCGCGGAGGAAGTCCGCATCGGTCTGGCCGCAGAGCTGCAAACCCTGATCAAGAACAATATCGGCGTCACCTCGATTGTTCACGTGCTCGAGCCCGAAACCATCGAGCGCTCCATGGGCAAGGCAACCCGCATCATCGACAAACGGCCCCCATCGGCCTGACTGGTTGGTTCAGATTGATATCTGGTCACACCTTGCCGTTCAGCAGCTCCAGCGCCCGCAAGACGCCGAGCCGGGGTGAGCTGAGGACCGGCAGACAGGCATCGCTAAGCAACGGTTCCGCGACAGCCATCGAGCCCTGCGCCAGCACAATACTGTCTGGCCTATGGGTTGCCAGTGCAGCCTGGATGGTCTCGGCAATCGAGTGGGCATAAGCGTCCATGTCACCTGCCTCGAAATGCTGCCAGGCCGGTAGGCACATGACAACAACCGGTGATGCATCCAGCCCCAGTGTGCGCGCCACATCATCGAGCAAATCGAGTGTGGGCATCTGTGTGCTGTCCAGGCACATGGCGACCAGCGGTCGTGGCCCATGTACAAGGGCTGCCTGCATCAATGCACGATCAATTCTGATCGCCGGCGCTTCAGCGGTGCCTACGGCTTCGGCAACGCCGCCGATCGACGAGCAGGTGCAAACCCCGACACCGCCGTCGGCCAACTGTTTCATGGCACTGCCAATGGTCGCTGCCAGGACAGGTGTCATGCCGTGGTTGCGGGCCTGTTCAAGCCAGGCTTCCTCGACGCGATGGCGACGGGCCATGCCGGGCGACAGTTCATCCAGCAGGGCATCGAATGTTGCCACGTGAACCTGGCCGGTATGCAGGAACGAGATCATCCCGCCAGTCTATCAGCCCGGAATGCGCGACGAAAGATAGCGCGCGAAATCATAGTTCGGACGCTCCAGGTGCGACAGGTGGCCGGGCCGGGCAAAACCGGAACATAGGCCTTTGAATACCTTTTCTGTGCAGCCGCGATCCTCGACATTCACATCGTCCAGCAGCAGCTTCAATTGTTCAAAGTGGGCCTGAGCATCCGGGTCATTGACGAAGTCCGGCGACATGCCGCCGCCGAATATGATGCTGACCTGTCCGGTTCCCTTCGGATGCAGCGACAGATACCAGAAATATCCCGGCGTCAGCGTGATCAGCAAGCTGGGATAGATGGCCAGCAGTGTCGTGGTGCTCCGCCAGTCGCCTTCGAGGCGGGTGTTGGACGGGTGCGCCAGGGCGATCTTCAAGGTGTCGTCCTTGAGGATGAAATGATAATTGAACGCCTCCTTGCCGGGCGGGCAATCCATCTCTTCCAGTTTTGACAGGCCGCCGATAGTGCCTGCATGACACACCGGCAAATGATAGCTTTCCATGAAGTTTTCAGCCAGCACCTTCCAGTTGGTGTCCCAGACGTGGGTTTCGCGGAAGGTCTCGGTGTAATTCTCCATGCCGTACTGACCAACCAGGTCCTCAACTTCCGACAGCCGTTGCGCGGCCGGTTCGGCGTCCGGGTTCAGCGACACCATGATCCACCCAAGCCACTCCTCGCACCTGATCTGCGGCAGGCAGTAGGCCTTTTTGTCGAAGCCTTCGTTCTGGGTCATGGCCGGTGCACCGCGCAGGCTGCCGTCCAGATTATAGGTCCAGGCGTGATACGGGCATACGATTGACCTTGTATTGCCGGCCCCTTCAAGCAATGTCGACATGCGGTGCAGGCAGACATTCGACTGGGCGCGCAAGTCACCGTTGCCATCGCGCACCACCATGATCGGCTGGCCTGCAAGTTCCAGGGTAATGTAGTCGCCGCGCTGTTTCAGCGAACTC
>JBDNEZ010000061.1:0-6825 GCA_041690095.1 Anderseniella sp. | reverse complement strand
TGTACCCAAACCTTGGTTAAAATTATATCCAACCGTCGGCATCTACTAGATCAGGATGATTTTTGGTTGAATCAACCAAAATCATAAACCTGATCGTTTCCAAAGTGTTAGAGCAATATCCATCCGTATGGATGGATATTGCTCTAAACTTGCTGCTGACCGCTCGATGCCCGCCACATGCTCAAGGCATGGCACGTCGCCGGCACATCGTGCACCCGCACAAACTGCATTCCCGACAGGGCTCCCGACAGTGCCGCCACGGCAGACCCTGTCTGTCTGTTGGCAGCGATTTTCTCTCCTGTTACCGCGCCAATGAAGCCCTTGCGCGACGCGCCCAGCAAGACAGGCACCCCGAGACCGTGAAACAGGGTCAATCCGGCCATAAGTTCCAGGTTATGGGCAAAGCTCTTGCCGAATCCGATACCGGGATCTGCAACAATGCGGTCGCGCGCAATACCTGCTGCAACAACTGCATCAATGCGTTTTGCCAGCCAGTCATACACATCCAGCACAACATTATCGTATTCAGGGTTCTGCTGCATGGTCTTGGGGTCACCCTGAGCGTGCATCAGGCACACCGGTAAACCCGACGCCGCAGTGGCGCTCAGCGCACCGGGTTCATGGCTCAGCGCGCTCACATCATTGATCATTGCGACCCCGGCACGTGCAACCTTTTGCATGATCGCCGCCTTGCGCGTGTCACACGACACTTTCAGCCCGTCTGCAACAAGCGCCGTTACGACCGGTTCGATCCGGCGCCATTCTTCTGCTTCGTCCACAGGGTCGGAGCCTGGTCGCGTAGACTCTCCACCCACATCCAGCAGCACCGCACCATCTCTTGCCATGACCCTGGCGTTCTCGATGGCTCTGTCGGCGTGTGCATTGACGCCGGCGTCGGAAAAACTGTCCGGCGTCGTGTTGACAATGCCCATCACGTGGCAGGCATTCATCGCCAGTCCGGCAACGGGTTTCCGGGGCTCACTCAACCGGGTCACCCAGCCAGAAATCTCGCCGTCGCGCGATGCCTTGAGTGCAGCCACCTTGCGAGGCGTCCAGCTGGTCCCGCGATCTTCACTGACCAACGCCATGGTCCAGCAAATCTGACCGCCCGCCAGTGGCAGGCCCGCGCCGGCCGAAATCGCCAATGCCGCATCTGGGCCGTACATCAGCCCCGACGGGCGTACATACAAACTGGTCATGTTGGAAATGCCTTCACGATACCGGTGATCTGTACGAAAATCGGCCGGACCTTCCCGTCGGGAAATCCGGCCTGCAGCAACATGGGTTCAATTGAACCCATGTTGCTCTAACACTTTGGAAACGATCAGGTTTGAGGCTGCGGCTCAAGTTTGCCGGCCCCTTCATCACCCTTCTTCTTCTTGGTAACCGGCACTGAAGATCCGGGTTTTGCCTTCGGTTTGGCATTGTCGTCGTCATCGCGCGACGGCGGGTTGCCTTTCAGCAACTCGATAATCTCCTCACCGGACAGGGTTTCATACTCAAGCAGCCCCTGGGCCAGGGTTTCCAGATCCTTCTTCTTCTTGGTCAGGATCGTGCGGGCGGTCTTGTAGCCATCATCAACCAGCCGCTTGATCTCGCTGTCAATCTTGCGGGCGGTATCTTCCGAAACGTTCTGGGTTCTGGCAACAGAATGTCCGAGAAACACCTCTTCCTGATTGTCGCCGTATGACACCATGCCAAGCTCCTTGGAATAACCCCATTGGGTGATCATGGCCCGGGCAAGCTTTGTTGCCTGGTCGATGTCGGACTGGGCACCTGATGTCACATTGTCGGCGCCAAATGTCAGTTCCTCGGCAACCCGCCCACCCATCATGATGGCAAGACGCGACGTCATCTGTTTGAACTTCATGGAATAGCGGTCGCCCTCGGGCAACTGCATGACCATGCCCAGCGCACGACCGCGCGGGATGATGGTTGCCTTGTGAACCGGGTCAGCCGCCGGCACGTTCATGGCGATGATCGCATGACCACCCTCATGATAGGCGGTAAGACGCTTTTCTTCCTCGTTCATGGCCATCGAACGGCGTTCCGCGCCCATCATGACCTTGTCCTTGGCGTCCTCGAAGTCGGACTGGGTCACCAGTCGGCGTGAGCGCCGCGCTGCAAGCAGGGCCGCTTCATTGACAAGATTGGCCAGGTCGGCGCCGGAAAAGCCCGGAGTGCCCCGTGCAATCGTCTTGGCGTTCACATCCGGAGCCAATGGCACATTGCGCATATGCACTTTCAGGATCTTCTCGCGACCTTTCACGTCCGGATTGGGCACGACAATCTGCCGGTCAAAGCGGCCAGGACGCAACAAGGCCGGATCAAGAACGTCCGGCCGGTTGGTTGCCGCCACCAGGATCACGCCTTCATTGGCTTCAAAACCATCCATCTCGACAAGCAACTGGTTGAGGGTCTGTTCACGCTCGTCATTGCCGCCGCCGAGACCTGCACCACGGTGACGGCCTACAGCATCAATTTCATCGATGAAGATGATGCAGGGCGCATTTTTCTTGGCCTGCTCGAACATGTCGCGGACGCGGCTTGCGCCAACGCCAACAAACATCTCGACAAAATCGGAACCCGATATGGTGAAGAATGGCACATTGGCTTCGCCTGCCACGGCACGGGCCAGCAAGGTCTTGCCGGTACCGGGAGGTCCGACCAGCAGCGCACCTTTTGGAATCTTGCCGCCAAGGCGCTGGAATTTGTGCGGATCACGCAGGAATTCCACAATCTCCTGAAGATCTTCCTTGGCTTCATCCACACCCGCAACGTCTTCAAACATCACGCGCCCGTGGCGTTCGGTCAGCAGCTTGGCTTTCGACTTGCCGAACCCCATTGCCTTGCCGGAACCGGACTGCATCTGGCGCATGAAGAAAATCCACACGCCGATCATCAGCAGGATCGGGAACCATGACAGCAACATGCCGGAAAAGGCACCATCGCTGTTGGCAGCCTGGGCGCTGATGTTGACGCCTTTTTCGCTCAGTGTTGCCACCAGATTGGGATCGTTGGGCGCGAAGGTCTCAAACGCCTTGCCATCGTTCAGCTTGCCGGTGATCTGATCGCCTGCAATTGTGACGTCACGAACCGTTCCGGACTCCACCTTCGTGATGAACTCGGAATAGGTCAGGCTATCGGCCCGCGTTGAGCTGCCGGGTTGTTGAAACAGGTTGAACAAAGCGAACAAAAGCATCGCAATGATCACCCACACGGCGAAGTTGCGGAAATTACCCACGGGCACTGCATCCTTTCAGGAATGTCACAAGGCGATTTGAAACAAACATCAAAGCCACCCTGCTACAAAATTCGATTAGACCTAACATAGGTACGACTGGGTCCTTTGCCAAGATTAATACCAAAGGAAGTAATTAAGAATGAACCGGTTTCCGGTCCGCAAGAAGGCGAAACACAACAATTTGTTCATCTGTTGAGCCAGGGTGACGGCTGTCACAGGGCAGCATAACCCGGTTTTCAGCATCAATAACCGCCGGAAGGCCCTGCCAGACGAAATCCGGCACGATTGGCGGCCGTAGCGGCTGAAGCTTGTCGGGCACATCGCGCAATGCCATCAGTTCCACTGGACCGGTGTTGCAGCCGCTTGAAACATGATAGCGCCGGTCCCATTCGGCAACGCTTTGTCCCGATGCAAGATGTATGGGCGCTTCATTGATCCGGCTGGCCTCCCGTCCGACAACGAACTCGGCTGATCTGCGCACAACGCGGCAGCCGGCAAAGGTTCTGGCCTTTTCTGTTCCCGACTGCATCCAGCCCAGCAGGTCTTCTGCACCGGCCAGGCTTTGCACCATGCCGCCGCCATAGGCGCTGGCGACCGCCAGCAGACACCGTAGCTGAATTTCGTCCGGCGCCTGCAGAAACGGCTCGCGCGCAATCCGGGCAAAACCGGCATCCTCATGTGTGACCGTGTGCCGCTGCAGATCAGCAGCGCCATGTGACAGGGCTGCGCGCACGCGCCCGAGCCGGCGCGATGAACGCGCCAGGTCGGCCCTGCTCACGCCTTGGAGTTCCAGTATCGCGAGAGCCTCGCGCACGCGCACGCGTTCATACCCGGTGTCGCGGTTGGTCGGGTCTTCCATCCAGTCGGCACCGGCGCGCAGCAAGCTTGCGCGCAATCGTAAACGACCGATCTCCAGCAGCGGGCGGACAATGCGTAGCCCCTTGAAGCAGGTCACCGGCTGCATGGCGGAAAGTCCGTCAACACCGGCACCTCTGGCCAGGGCCATGACGAGGGTTTCAGCCTGATCATCAAGCGTGTGTGCAGTAACCAGTACCGCAGACTGCCGGCGGCAGACTTCAGACATCAAGGCATACCGCGCGTCGCGGGCAGCAGCCGGCAACCCTGCCTTGGGATGCGGCCCGTCCCAGCGCAATTTCTGCGCCGGCAATCCCAGTGCAGCAGCTTCACGCAAGACAAAATCGGCTTCTGCGGCAGCTTCGGGCCGCAATGCGTGATCCACCGTCACAACTTGAATGGCTGGCCGCAGCTGCGGTTCGAGGCCGCCGTTCCAGCGCGCCATCAATCCCATGAGCGCCATGGAGTCAGATCCGCCCGACACCGCAAGCACAAGATTGCTCAGGCCGGTCAGATGGCGGGAGAACAGAACGGCTGCTTCGCGATCGTCGATGGCCTCGATATCAGCTACACCCGGCACGCTGCATTTCTTTGAGCGAACTGTTGCGCAGTGAGGTTTCGCTGGCAAATTTCTTGTTGACCTCGGCAAACGTCGAGCAGGCCTGTTTTGTCTGTCCAAGCTTGTTCAGCGACATCCCCAGTTTCAGGAGGTTTGAGCCACGCTTGTCACTTTTGGGAAAATTCTGGTAGCCGGCCAGAAAAGTCTGCGCCGCCTGCTTCCAGTCACCTTGCGCATAGTACGCCTCGCCAAGCAGAAACTGCGCATCGTCAGCCAGCTCATGTTGCCTGTGCTTGGTCACGAAAGTGCGGAACCCGGATACAGCGCCGGAAAAATCCCGTGACCGGTAGCTGGATTGCGCCTGCTTGAACAAACCATCAGCGCTGGTGTCGAATCCATTGCCGGTGCCGTTTGACCCTGCTGCAAGATTGCCGTCGACTGCACTGCCGTCGAGCAGGGCTGTTTCAACTTTTTCCGGTGCCAGCGATGGACGGCCGTTCGCATCGAAGGCCGGTTCCTGCACTGGTTCCGGCTGATAGACTTGCGGGCCCTGCTGCAGTTGATACTGCGGCTGCCCCTGGGCGCTCTGCTGACCTGTTGACTGGCCGCCACCGATCGGCGGCAAGGCCTGCGATTGCACGCCCTGTACCTGGCGGGGCTGATTACCGGTTTGCTGCCATTGTTGCTGTTGCACCTCGGGCTGCAGTGGCTGTGCCGGAGGCAGATAGGTTGGTTGCGCGCCGACTGCAGGAGCCGTTTGAGCGTTGTCCAGAGTCAGCGTTCCAAGGACCTGTGGACCCGGTGCCAGTCAGCCGCGCGGGATTCGCGACCCGCTTTCCATCTCAACCGACTGCTGCATCTGGCCATAGTTGGGCGCCGGTGCCACCTGCCCCTGATCCCATTGCCCGGGTTGCTGTTGCGGCGCGATCACCGATGCCATCTGCCGTTTCTTTTTGAACAACAGTCCCTGGCGTTCCAGTTCACGCAAGCGGTTCAATTCGCGCTGCATGTCATACATCTGTTGCGACAAGGCGTTCATCTGCGCCGAAAGTTGCTGCAACTGTGCCTGTATCTGCACGTCACTGGCACCGCCACCGCCACTGGGTGCCCCGCCTCCGCGGACTTCGGCTTCCAGCCGGATAATCCGGTCATACAGCGAATTCCACTGATCCGACTGGGCAAATGCCGAGCCCGCCGGCAAAACCGCGAGCCCCAGTAACGAGATGGCCAAAGAGCGTTTGAGCTGTTTGATCATGAAAGCAATCCCTCAAGTGAGTTGGATCAGGACAAATTCCGGATGTAACAATCGAAAACCATAAACCTGATCTGGCCAGACCTCAACCGGGAGAAGCGCCACCGGTGATAGCTGTCACCGCACGGCGGTTTTGCGCCCAGCAGCTTTCAGCATCGCATAGTGCAACCGGACGCTCCTTGCCGTAGGCAAGCGTAGCGATACGGCTGGCAGGCACACCTTGTGATACCAGGAATTCGCGGGTCGCCGTGGACCGGCGAGCTGACAGCGCGATATTGTATTCACGCGTTCCACGCTCGTCGGCATGGCCTTCTACCTGAATGCTGACATTGGGATACTGGCTCAACCATTGCGCCTGCCGGCTGAGAGTTTCCATACCCTCGGGCGTCAGCGTGGTTTGATCGACCAGGAAATAAATACGATCACCCACATTGACGATAAAGTCCCGTTCAGAGCCTGGTGCAACCTGGGTTGCATTGTTGACCGGGCCTTGTGCCAGCAAATCAGGTTTTTCTGATTTTGAGCAACCGGCCAGCGCCAATAACCCGACGAATGCAAGGGCGACTTTGCGGCCTGCAGTATTGCGAAACATATATCCCACTCCTTGTGGCATCCAGTTTTCCAGCCGCTTGTTGCAAAGTCGGTCCCACCAGACTCAAACGCAACGCGGCAAATTCATGACGGGCCCATCGACCCTTGTGATGGCAGATTTATGACCACTGAGGCCAATTTCTGTCCATTATGCAATTCAAAGTCCGATTATCTGAGAAGAGGCGACCACGCCGGATCAGATGCAAACGTCGGTGTCGGTACCGGGCGCTCATTATAGCCCGTTAAATCAACCGAAAACAATTTTGCACCCCCGTTTTCTCCCCGCGATTCCCGAAAGAACATGATCACTCGTCCATTTGGTGA
>JBDNEZ010000060.1:0-6892 GCA_041690095.1 Anderseniella sp. | reverse complement strand
TGCCGGGCAATACAGTTTGGCAGATTGGCATGGCTGCCCCGACACAAGGATCGCCTCAAGCTGCCGGGCTTCTGGTGTTCGGGTTGGGAGCATTGCTGACACTTTTGGCACTTGGCGGGCTGGAGCAGGCTCGTCTGCAGACAAGAAATCGCCAGTTCGGCGTACGACTGACCGCCAGCGAACTAACACTGGCAGCACGCGAAGCTGCTTATCGCGGCCTGTTCGAAAACGCCAGTACTGCCAACGTGGAAGTCGATCTGCAATCCGGGGACATCGTGCGTGCCAACGAAGCGATGATGGAGATGACCGGTAAACATGTGGATGGCATTGTCGGCAAGCAATTTGTCGACATGGTATATCTTAAAGATCAGGAATCGCTGACCTCGGCACTGACATCCAAGCTGACCGCCACTGACGGTTTGCCGGGGATCGAATTGCGTCTCCGGAACAAGGATGGCAAAAATATATGGGTATTGGCCAGTATAGGCGAGAGCAGCGAGGCCGTTTCCGGGCAGCCTTGCGCGTGCGTTGTCATGCAGGACATCAGTAAACGGAAGAAGGCTGATGAAGCACGCGACCTGCTGGTTCGGGAGCTGGCGCACCGGGTTCGCAACACCATGCAGCTGATCGGCAGCCTGGCCGACCAGACGGCCAGGACAGCGCGCGATGTTCCAGCCTTCGTCCACAATTTCAAGGGCCGGCTGCTGGCCTTGAACTCGGCCCAGGATGCCTTGTTTGATGCGAACTGGGGGCCGGTAAGGGTGGATATGCTGGTGCCCAGAATTCTTGAGCCTTTTGAGACAGAAAACCGGCGTCAGGCCATCCATACGGAAATAGAACAACTGACGCTGCTTCCCCAGGAAGCCCAGACAATTGCCCTGGCCCTGCATGAACTTGCCAACAACGCATCACGGCACGGCGCGTTGAAATCACCCGGCGGTGCTGTGGATCTCACGATCAAATCGCAAAATGCAGACGAAGGAGCGACCGGGGAAAACCGTGTACTGCTCCTGAAATGGGTGGAGCACGGCGGTGAACAGATCGTGTCAGCACCGGAGACGACCGGGTTTGGCTCAATCATGCTGGAACGGCTGCTGGCCCGTCAGCATGGCGGTGAGAGCCGGTTTCACTGGGAGCCGGACGGGCTGCAATTTGAAGCCAGGCTGCCACTTGCAAAGCCGACCGATATAGATACAGACAAAACCTACTGATTGAATCTTCGGAACCAAATCGTGTTCGCCGCGTTTTTGAACCATGTATTCACGAAGGAGATCAACAATGACAGCGCAGGTGCTCAAGGCAAAACCCCAGGTCGAGAAGCCCTCAACGGGCCTCAGTGATGCGGCTCGCAAAAAGATTGCAGCAAGCCTCGGCGAAGTTCTTGCCAACACCATGACGCTGCAGGTGAAGTCGCAGGTATATCACTGGAATGTGGTAGGTCCTGCTTTCTTCAGCCTGCACAAGCTGACAGAGGAACACTACAATAACCTGTTTGCTGCAGCCGATGTGATTGCCGAGCGCATCCGCGCACTTGGTCACATCACACCCCTCAGCAACAAGGCACTGAACGGCCTGGCTGACATCGACGAGGAAACCGCTACGCGCTCGGCCGGCGAAATGGTTGAGCAACTGATTTCGGATCATGAGCAACTGATCCGCGATGCCCGCAAGGCAGCCTCGGAAGCCGGCGAGGCCGGTGACATGGTAACAGAAGATATGCTGGTTGCCCGCCTGGCCTTCCACGAACAGGCCGTATGGATGCTGCGCGCCATCGTATCCTGATTGCATACGGTCGCCACCAAACAAGACACCAGGTTCCAAAGTGTTAGAGCAATATTATCCATATGGATAATATTGCTCTATTCCTGTTATGACGATTGTCACACGGGCATTTCCGGTTGTTGCGGGGTAGATTAAATTGCGCGAGATTCTCAGACACTTCGTTCGATATGTTGATCAGGTCTGGACCAGTTTCTGGTTTCTGCCGCTTATGATGTCACTTGCCGGCGGGCTCGCCGGGTACCTGATCATATCCATCGACGAACTGGCCTGGGTACAGCGCCTGGCCGCTCACAAACTGGTGCTGGCCATTACTGTGGACGGTGCGCGCAGCGTCATTTCCACGGTGGCAGCCGGAATTGTCACCATGGCCTCGCTGGTGTTCTCTTTGACCTTTGTGGCCCTGACGCTGATGTCTCAACAACTCGGACCGCGGCTGATCCAGATTTTTGTGCGTGACCGCTTCGCCCAATTCACATTCGGTAGTTTTACCGGTTCCTTCCTGTTCTGCCTGTTCGTCCTGGCAGTTACGGGCACCGGCAAAAAAGGTGAGTTCGTCCCGGTTTTTTCCACATTGATGGTGATCGTCGCAGCCATCGCAAGCTTTTGCATGATGATCCTGTATATCAATCATGTCGCCAACTCCATTCAGGCTGATACCCTGATTGCGCGACTGGGGCGGCAGCTGGGCGCTGCTATCGACGAACTGCTTGTTGATCCCGAAACCGTATCCGGTTCCCCGGATGAAGATGAAGGCATTGCTGACGAACTCAAGCAACTGCGTCAGGATCTTGAGAAGTCGGGTATGGCAATTGAAACACAAAAGGCCGGCTACGTTGCAGCACTGGATCTCGATAGCTTGATGGAGGTGTTAAGTAATTATGACGTGCGAGCCGCAGCATTGGTCAGGCCGGGGCATTTTGTTACTCACGGCGTCAACCTGATTGAGATCGACAAGCAACTCAAGGGCAAAGACCTAGAGAATTTCTGCAAATCGGCGCGAGATGCATTCACTATTGAAAGCACGCGCAGCCTGACCGAGACTGGAGAATTTGAGGTCAATGCCCTGGTCGAAGTGGGGCTGCGCGCGCTATCGCCCGGCATCAATGACAGCTACACCGCGATTGCCTGTATTGACCAGCTGGTCAGCGCGCTTGCCACCATGGCCGAAGCAC
Source organism: Anderseniella sp. (assembly GCA_041690095.1). Taxonomy (GTDB): domain Bacteria; phylum Pseudomonadota; class Alphaproteobacteria; order Rhizobiales; family Aestuariivirgaceae; genus Anderseniella. Next base: position 3,938 of record JBDNEZ010000060.1, on the reverse strand, counting down.
CACTGAAACCACGCCTTATGAAGGATAGTGATGGCCACGCCCGGCTGCTGCTCTACAATCAGGGATTTTCACACTTCATGAACACCGCATTTCACCCGCTTCGCCACGCCGCGCGCGACAATCCGCTGGTTCTGTCCAGATTGCTCAATGCCTTCAGGGTTCTGTTGTCAGTTGAAGGTATAAGCGACAAGGACACCGATGCGGTAAAATCACACTTGAGTGCCCTTGAACAAACCATAAAGAACAATGTAACGACCGGCGAAGATCGCAAGCATTTGCTCGAGCGGATTGGCAGCGTCGAGGATGACATAAAAAAAGTCAAATAAGCAGGGAACCTTCCTGTTGTTGACGCGTTGAGACTATTCCGGAAGCATATCAACAGGTGTTGGAATGACGACACTCAAGACCAATGACAACGCGGGTCTTTGTCATCAGTACGGGTTTGTCTGTTATCGGTCTGTTAGGCGTGTTTGTGTATTAATTGACATGAACGTGTTCCGGGTGCGTTATCGGAACAACCAATCAACAATGGGGGAAGTATGACGGTTGAAATACGACAGCCAGCGCTGCAAGCTTCGTGGGTCCATGCGACACACAAAATCACCAGCATAAACAACGGCAGAACTTACATGAGCGATCAGTCAAAAAAATCCGGGGACAAGCAGTGCAGGATAGACCCGGTGGTGCCGGAAGCTATCGGTAGGCAACTGAAGCGAATATACGACAGGGTTGCCGATGAACCGGTACCTGACCGTTTTTCGGCGTTGCTGGATCAGCTTGCCAAGCAGGAGCAGGGCAAAAAATAATGTCAGTTCCCAACCAATTCCGCGAGGATTTGCTTGAGGCTATTCCTTCGTTGAGAGCCTTTGGCTATTCGCTTTGCGGCAACGCGACGCGAGCAGACGACCTGGTTCAGGAAACCATGGTGAAGGCGTGGGCAAACGCCGCTTCTTTCCAGCCTGGAACCAATCAACGTGCGTGGCTGTTCACGATCTTGCGCAATGAGTTCTACTCGCAAATGCGCAAGAAAAAGCGCGAAGTTGAAGACCCGGATGGTTATTTCGAAGCCAGCCTGTTCGAAAAGGGCCGGCAGGAAAGCCATCTTGAACTTCAGGACATGAAACGTGCGTTGGCAACACTGCCTGATGATCAGCGCGAGGCCATCATTCTCGTGGGTGCTTCAGGCATGTCTTACGAGGAAGCCGCAAATATATGTGATGTAGCTACCGGCACCATGAAAAGCCGGGTCAGCCGGGCACGCAGCAGGCTCGAAGAATTGCTTGGCGACACTTCAACCGAACTTTCGCAAGCAGTGGGATAAAGTTATAAATTGGCCGGAAGCATCAGGCAGTACGAATGCGAAAAATGTCCTTTGCGGGGCATTGAAATATTCCGGGAATTCACCAGGGAAGAGCTGGGTTTCGTATCCGCCTTCAAGTCAGGCGAGCTGGTTGCGGAAGCTGGTACGACCTTTCTGACGCAAGGCTCCAGCAGTGCCTATGTCTACACCGTGTTGTCCGGGTGGGGTTATCGCTACAAGGATCTCGAAGACGGTCGCCGACAGGTGCTGAATTTCGTGTTTCCAGGCGAATTGGTGGGGTTGCAGGGCGCCGTGCTCAAGGAGATGGAACATTCGGTCCAGGCGCTGTCGGACATGGTCCTGTGCATTTTCGAGCGCAGCAAACTGTGGGACCTGTACAAGAATTATCCGACGCTTGCCTATGACATAACCTGGCTGGCCGCCCGTGAAGAACAGATGCTCGAACAACATCTTTTAACCGTTGGCAAGCGCACCGCCAAGGAACGCCTGGCGTACCTGGTGCTGCACATTTTCGAGCGCGCCAAGCTGCTCGGCATGACGAGTGGCAATTGCTTCGAGGTACCGTTAACCCAACAACATGTTGCTGATACGCTGGGGCTGTCGCTGGTACACACAAACAAGACGCTGCGTGTGCTGTACAATCAGAAACTGATTACCTGGAACAAGAAAACACTGACTGTTCTGGACCATGACAGGCTGTGCGGCGTCGCCAAGTGGGAAGGCCTGGGCGAACAAAAACGCCCGTTCATCTGATCAACACTTCACATCGCACCCGGCGCAAAACCTGATTGTCTGTTTATTTTCAGATTTCCTGCGATATCTGGCCATAGCTCAACATCGCAAACAGGCATGTTCCGCCAACAATATTGCCGAACAACACTGGTAAGAAAAAGTCGGTGCCCATCGCCAGCAACGACAGATCACCCGCCAGCACCAGCAGAAATGCCTCAACGCTGCCGGCCACTATGTGGGTAAAACTGCCCGCAGCAATGAGATAGGTAATCAGGATGATAACCCAGATCCTTGCGTTCTCGGCCGTCGGCATCATCCACACCAGACTTGCAATCAACCATCCCGAAATCACGCCGCGGATGAGCATTTCCCAGCGATCATTTTCCATCATGTGATGACTGATCGCTATGGCAGCGCGATAAACCTCAAGCGGAATGACGCCCGGTGTTGCCAATAACAGCGCAAACAAAAAACACCCCACAACGTTTGCGGCAAGAACTACTCCCCACAGTCGTGCGGTGCGTATCGCTGACGCTGCAGACGGTTTGATCAATACCGGCAGCACAGGCGTGATGGTGTTTTCGGTAAACAGCTGCAGGCGGGCCAGAATAATGATCAGAAAGCCAACTGTATAACCAAGGCTTTCAACCAGATGCCGCCACGGCGCATCTGGCAGATAGGCCTGCAGGATGGCCTCACTGACCACCGAAAATCCGATTGCAATGCCGGCGGCAAGTCCCGAGATGGCTAGCGAGAAAGCCGGGCGGGACAATTCTTCTTCGCCCTCACGCCGGATTATTTCATAAATTACAGGTGCGCGCAGACCTTCGCGTTCGCGAACCTCTTGCTCTTCGTCCTGATCGCGGTCGATTTCCTCGCTCTCGCCGGTCTGCTTGCTCAAGCGGCGGTTCGCTTGCCGGCCGTCTGGTCAAAAAACAGGGCCTGCGAAATTATCCCCTTCACCATGTCGGGACGGAATGGTTTGGTGATGAGGAATGCCGGCTCCGGCTTGTCGCCGGTCAGCAAGCGTTCCGGAAAGGCGGTGATGAAAATCACCGGCACATTGAAGGTTTTCAGGATGTCATTGATGGCATCGATACCCGAACTGCCGTCGGCAAGCTGTATGTCTGCCAATATCAGGCCGGGAGGGGTTCTGCCGGCCAGATCCAGCGCTTCGGAGTGGGTACGGGCAATGCCGGTAACGGTGTGGCCGAGGTCTGTCACCAGCGTTTCGATATCGAGGGCAATGAGCGGCTCATCCTCGATGATCATCACTTCAGTTTGCACCTGCTCGCTGATTTCCGTACTGGCCTGAACAAGTAATTCGGAGATGTCTGACTCATCGGTTGCCAGAATAATTGCGGTCTCGTCGATGCTGAAGCCCTCGACGGACACCAACAGAAAAGCTTGCCGGGCACGCGGCGTGACGGATTCAAGTTTGCGCCCCGCTGCCTTCTCCCAATGGTCAGATGGCGTTGCATCGGTGTTGACACTGAACGACGACCAAAGACCCGAGATCACACGGTAACATTCGACACGTGGATCAATATCCGGATTGAACATCGACGGATCAGCTATCAGAGCTTCCAGCAATGCCGCGACATAAGCATCGCCACTGGTCTGGGAACCCGTGAGCGCACGGGCGTAACGCCGAAGCATCGGCAATTGAGGGCCCACGAGGGTTGCAATACTCATTCGCTATTCTCCTAGAGACGCCAGCTTGTTAGGCCGCCATTTTTCTTGTAGTTATAAACACCATCATCGTGCCACAACAATACCTGTTTGCGGATTACGGATATTTACATCTGCCGTGTACTGTGTATTAGCGCCAGCCGTACCATGACGGCCCTGTAAGACAACGCAAAACGACCGCTTACCAACTGGT
>JBDNEZ010000059.1:0-7926 GCA_041690095.1 Anderseniella sp. | reverse complement strand
GGAAATGGACAGCAAGTCCTCCAAACGGCTGGGCGATATCGCGACCGCTCTCAAGACGGCTGACAAGCTGATACTCGCGACCGATCCTGATCGCGAGGGCGAGGCGATTTCCTGGCACGTGCTTGAAGTGTTGAACCGCAAGGGAGCCATCAAGGACAAGGCCGTCGAACGGGTTGTGTTCAATGCCATAACCAAGAATGCGGTTCTGGAGGCTATGAAACACCCGCGCCAGATCGATGACGCGCTGGTGGAGGCATATCTTGCCCGGCGCGCACTGGACTACCTTGTCGGCTTCAATCTGTCGCCTGTGCTGTGGCGCAAATTGCCGGGAGCCCGTTCGGCCGGTCGCGTTCAATCAGTGGCGTTGCGGCTTATCTGCGAACGTGAACTGGAAATCGAAGCGTTCATCAAGGATGAATACTGGACGATCGAAGCTGCCATGAAGACAGGCGCGGGACAGGCCTTTGGCGCCCGCCTTCAAGCCATTGACGGCAACAAGCTGAACAAGCTCGACATTGGCAATGAAACAGCTGCACGCGCCATCGAAGCGGCATTGAAAGATGCACGCTTCGTCGTGGGTTCAGTTGAAACCAAACCAGCTAAACGCCACCCTTCTCCACCATTTACGACGTCCACCCTGCAACAGGAAGCATCGCGTAAACTGGGGTTTTCCTCGCAACGTACAATGCAGGTTGCGCAAAAACTGTATGAGGGCGTGACCCTGAACGGCGAGGTCACCGGCCTGATCACTTATATGCGGACCGACGGGGTTCAGATGGCGAATGAGGCCATCGCTGCAGCGCGCAATGTGATTCAGTCCACCTACGGTGAACCGTATCTGCCGTCTGCGCCACGGGTTTACAAAACCAAGGCCAAAAATGCCCAGGAGGCCCATGAGGCAATCCGGCCTACGGAACTGTCACGCGCGCCCGAAGAGGTTCGCAAGGTTCTGGATGCCGACCAGTACGCACTTTATGTGCTGGTGTGGAAACGCACCATGGCAAGTCAGATGGAAAGTGCCGACTTCGAGCGCACCAGTGCCGATATAACAACAACCGGCAATGACGGCAAACCCTATACCTTGCGTGCCAATGGATCGGTTCTGAAATTCGACGGCTTCCTTAAAGTCTACGAGGAAGGCAAGGACGACACCGAGGACGAGGCCGACAAGCGCCTTCCACAATTGACCATGGGTGACGTTGTCGGCGCGCAGAAGATCGAGCCGGTGCAGCATTTCACCGAACCACCACCGCGCTATTCCGAGGCTTCGCTGATCAAGCGAATGGAAGAACTGGGCATCGGGCGTCCGTCAACCTACACCGCCATTTTGACGGTGTTGAAGGATCGCGGTTATGTTCACATGGATGCCAAGCGACTGATCCCGGAAGACAAGGGACGGCTGGTAACAGCGTTCCTGGAATCGTTTTTCAAACGTTACGTGCAATACGATTTTACGGCTGATCTCGAAGAACAGCTGGACCTTGTGTCTGCAGGCGATAAAAACTGGAAACAGCTGCTGAGCGATTTCTGGCGTGATTTTTCCGAGCAGATCGACGGCACCAAAGAATTGCGGGTTACCCATGTTCTGGATGCCCTGAACGATCTTCTGGAAAATCACATTTTCCCCGAACGCGAAGACGGCACACATCGCCGGGCCTGCCCGTCGTGTGATAATGGCCAGTTGTCGCTGAAACTCGGCAAGTTCGGTGCCTTTGTCGGCTGCTCGAATTATCCGGAGTGCCGGTTTACCAAACAACTCGGGACCCCGGGCGAAGGTGATGCATCGCTGGTGCCTGCTGACGGTATATTGCTGGGACAGGATCCGGAATCCGGCCAACCGGTCACCCGGCACGACGGTCGTTTCGGGCCATATGTTCAGCTTGGCAAGGCAGAAGAGGGTGAAAAACCGCCCCGTTCGTCGATCCCCAAAACCATCAAGCCGGATGAGATTGATCTGGCATTTGCCCTGCGGCTGTTGTCGCTGCCTCGTGAAGTTGGCGTTCATCCGGAAAGCGGCAAGCCCATTACAGCCGGACTCGGGCGCTATGGTCCATTCGTGCTGCATGAAGGTGTGTATGCCAATTTGAGTGATTTTGAAGAGATATTCAATGTCGGCTTGAACCGCGCGGTTGATCTGATAGCCGAAAAAGTCGCCAGCCGCGGAAAACGCGGACAGCAGAGCGCCCTGAAAGACCTCGGTGCGCACCCCGATGGCGGCGGCAATGTGCTGGTGATGGATGGCCGTTACGGACCCTATGTGAAATTCGGAAAAATCAACGCGACTCTGCCGACAGATGTAACCCCTGAAAACGTCACGATGGAACAGGCCGTCGAACTGATTGCCGCCAAAGGCGGTGCCAAAACCAAAAAGAAGCCGGCGAAGAAAAAACCTGCCAAGAAGGCGGCTAAAAAGGCGACCAAAAAGGCCGCTGCGAAAAAAACCGTGACGAAAGCTGAAGGCTGAAATGGCACGAAGTCAGGGGCTGCCGTCACCGGACCAGATTGTCGAGTTTCTCAAGACGGCAGATGCCAAAGTGGGAAAGCGAGAGATCGCCCGGGCATTCGGCATAAAGGGTGCAGACCGTGTCGAATTAAAGAAAATTCTTCGCAAGATGGCGGACGATGGCCTGATCGCCACCCGGCGCAAGCGGATGTCGGATGCCTCCGGCCTGCCGCCGGTAACCGTTGTACGCATTACCGGCCTGGATTCTGACGGAGACCTTGTCGGCGAACCGGCCGAATGGGCTCCTGAAGATGGACCGCTTCCAAAAATCATCATCCTGACATCCACGTCCCGTAATAGCCCCTCCCCCAATCCGCCGGGTGTTGGCGACCAGGTCCTGTGCAGAATCTCGCGAACCGATGACGCAACCTATCCGTATGAAGCTCGCGTCATTCGCAAGTTGCAGGGTGCGAAAGGTTATATTGTAGGGGTCTACCAGCCATCTGCGCGTGGCAGCGGACGTGTGCAGTCTGCCAACCGCAAGGACAGGCTGGAGTTCGAAGTGGCGCGTGGCGACGAAGGCGACGCGCAAAAAGGTGAACTGGTGCGCGCCGAAATCATCCGGGAACGCGGCCGCGGCTTTGCCCAGGTCCGCATTGTCGAGCGGTTGGGTGATGCGGCAGATCAACGCAACATTTCGCTGGTGGCCATACATCAGCACGGCATTCCGGATCAGTTTGCGCCGGAAGTGGTGGCTGCCGCTGACGCGCTTGACGAACTCACCCCGCCCAGGGGCCGAACGGATATGAGAGATATCCCGCTGGTCACGATCGACCCGGCGGATGCGCGCGACCACGATGATGCGGTTTGGGCGGCACCTGATGACACCCCGACCAACCAGGGTGGCTTCAAGGTGATCGTCGCAATTGCTGATGTTGCAGCCTATGTGCGCCCCGGTACTGTGATCGACAAGGAAGCCAGAAATCGCGGAAACTCGGTTTACTTTCCAGACCGGGTGGTTCCGATGCTGCCGGAACGCCTGTCCACGGATTTGTGCTCGTTGCGGGATATGGAAAACCGGCCGGCTTTTGCCTGCTTCATGACCTTCGACAAATCGGGCCGGAAGCTGAACCATAGTTTTGACCGCATCTGGATGAAGTCGGCTGCCAAGCTATCCTACACACAGGCTCAAGCGGCCATAGACGGTCGTAGCGATGAAGTAACAGCTCCACTGCTGGAACCGGTGCTGAAACCCTTGTGGACGGCTTATCAGGCGCTGAAGGAAGCGCGGGACAAACGCCAGCCGCTGGAGCTGGATTTGCCCGAACGCAAACTGGTGCTGGACGCTGACGGGCGGATAGAGCGGGTGACCACGCCGGAACGACTTGATGCACACAAGCTCATCGAGGAATTCATGATCCAGGCCAATGTGGCCGCAGCCGAAGTACTGGACAAGAGCAAGACTCCTCTGGTGTTCCGGGTACATGACGCCCCGGCGCCGGAAAAAGTCGATGCGCTTGCCAAATTCCTGGCCACGTTGGGCATGTCCGCCCCAAAGGGTGTGGTGATGCAGCCACAGCACTTCAATCGCATACTGGCAGCGGCGCGAGGCGGACCCAACGAACACCTGGTATCCCAAACAGTGCTTAGGTCCCAGGCGCAGGCAATCTACACACCGGATAACCTGGGGCATTTTGGCCTGAATCTTCGCCTGTATGCCCACTTCACATCACCTATCCGGCGCTATGCCGACCTGATTGTACATCGTGCATTGATCAGCGCCCTGAAACTTGGTGACGACGGGCTGAGCGATGAGGATATGGCGTCGCTGGAGGAGTTGGCAGGCGTTCTGTCGATGACGGAGCGCCGCGCGATGCTGGCCGAACGAGAAACAACCGATCGACTGATTGCACATTATCTGTCCGGTAATGTCGGCGCAGAATTCACCGCCCGAATTGGCGGCATGGTCAAGGCAGGCCTGTTCGTGACCCTGACGGATAGCGGTGCCGACGGTTTCATTCCTGCATCCACATTGGGACAGGATTACTTTGTTCATGACGAGAGACTGATGGCGATGGTGGGTGAACGCACCGGCGAGACCTTTCGCATGGGCGACATGGTGGATGTTCGATTGCTCGAGGTCACACCTCTGGCAGGCGGGCTTCGGTTTGAGATGTTGTCCAAAGGTACCGCTGGCAAGCCTGCAGGCAGGCAACAGCAATCGCGCAGGCGCGGAAAACCGGGTGCGAAAGCAAAATCAGCTGGAGCGCGAAAGCCGAAATCAGGCTCCAGACGCTGACCCGTTGCAGATCAGAAGCAGTCGAAATTCAAATAATGTGGCATCCTGACGCGCGGCGGTAGGCGGGCTGTGCGAAACATGATTTGCACACGAATATAAACCCTTCGAAACTCCTGTTAGAATGGTTGTGCCGCTGATGGCTTACGAAATAAATCAAAACACCCTGTCAGCATCAACTGGCCCTGTTCCTGCCCGGGCCGGCCGATCGGTGTGGAAGGCAATGTGGAAAGGCTTCAGGTGCAGGTGCCCGCGCTGTGGCACTGGCAAATTGTTCACGAATTATCTGAAAGTGTCGCAGGAATGTGGTTCGTGCGGTCAGGCATTGCACCACCATCGTGCGGACGACGCCCCGCCATATTTCACGATGTTCATTGTTGGTCACCTCATGGTACCGCTGGTTTTCTGGGTTGAACGGACATGGAAACCCGATCTGAGTGTGCATGCTGCGCTGTGGTTGCCATTATCAATTCTTCTGACGCTTTGGTTATTGCCGATGGTCAAGGGTGCCGTTGTAGGACTGCAATGGGCAATCGGCATGCATGGCTTCGGTCTGTCAGATGAAGAATCGGCGCTGATCGATCCCATGGCACTGGAACGGGACGCGAGCGGGCCCACTTAATATTTGTCCGCTCCAGACAAAAACCACCCGTCCTGAACAGCCCTGACCATATCTGGTTGTCGGCGTAATCACTTGTGCCAAACCGCCAGTACGAATAGCGTATCGCCATGCAAGAAGCAGTTGAAAAACCTCACCCCAGTATTTTTCGTCCACGCGATGCAGCCACACTCATTCTGGTTCGACGCGATTCGGGAACGCCGCGCATCTTGATGGGTAAACGCCATCAGGCGCACAAGTTCATGCCGGGGAAATTCGTGTTTCCCGGGGGCCGGGTTGACGCCGGAGACAGTCGCATATCTCCGCAGCATGCCCTTCACGCTGATGTGGCGAAAAAACTCCTGAATGGCATGAAGGGTAAGCCCTCGCCTGCCCGCGCAACAGGAATTGCTCTGGCGGCTGTACGTGAGACATTTGAAGAGGTTGGCTTGATAATCGGGCAGCCCGGTCCGGTGCCGCGAACTCGCAGCAAAGCCTGGCAGCATTTTTATGCAACAGGTCACAGTCCTGATCTCGGTGGCTTACGGCTGCTTGCCCGCGCAGTGACGCCACCCGACCGTGTCCGGCGCTTTGATACCCGTTTCTTCATGGCTGACGCAGCGACGCTCGCAAACATCGATTCACCGGTGATGCCAGAAACAGATGAACTCCTGTCACCTCACTGGGTGAGTATCGACGAGGCCCAGCAACTCGATCTGCCCTGGATAACGGGTCAGATACTCAAGCGGCTCAAGACCGTCATGGATAATACTGATCCATTTGGACGACAGCGTCCGGTAACTTATCAGTACATGCGTGGACACGATTGGAAGTACGAGACTTTGTAAGCGGCGTCTTGATATCTTGACAATGCACCGCGCTTGAGCGATACCGCGCCTCAAGAGTTTCATCATTCGACTAGTAAAGTTTGCGGCTCGCCCGCCGAGAGCGGTTTGGGCGCAACAGGAAAGGTCCGGCAATGGCCAAGGCTACCACCATAAAAATCAAGCTGCTTTCAACGGCAGATACAGGTTTCTTCTATACGGCCAAGAAGAATTCACGGACCCAGACAGAAAAACTGTCCTTCCGCAAATACGATCCCGTTGCCAAGAAGCACGTGGAATTCAAAGAAGCCAAAATCAAGTAAGGCATAAGGATTGTTCGGTCGTCTCGGCGTCCTTCAAGCTTTTACAAAGCGCGGCCCTGAGGGGCGGCGCTTTTTGCGTTGCTGAATCAGCTTGTGCGGATGAAATGGGCGACCGGCCCGGTGACAAGTTTGAGGAGGCCTCTCAAACAAGGCCGGACCGGCCAAACCCCGCGGTTTTCAGGAGATGCGGCGGACCTGAAGTTCCTCGGGGCAAACTGTTCAATCAAAAGCGGATAAGATCATCAATGGACCAGAGCCGCGCCGTTTTCCCTTGTTTTCCAATATGTTCTTCGCAAAACCAGGGTTGCGTCTGCGAATAACCCTCTTGAACGCAGTGATGCCGGGCAAAACTCAGTCCGTATTCCGGTTCAGGTCGGGTAACTGAAACACGGGCCAATTTTGCCCCGTCTTTCTGAACACATAAGGAAACTACTAGAATTATAGATAAATGCCAACGATCAGTTGGCCTGATCAAGGTCATTTCTCTTTTTATCGTATATTGTTATGGTAAACAGCTGAGGTTAATTCGAGCATGCAAAGCAGTTGTACGGATCCTCATGCCACGAGAGACACAACCCGATTTCGCCCTGACCGTTTCGCTTTATACAAAGCATCATCCGCACGCTTCAGTATGGATTGCGAGGTGTCATCAGATGCCTCGTAACTTGCGACGCCGATCGAAACCGTGACGGCCAGTGGACCTGACTGTGCACCGACATCGAACGGTTTGGACGCAATAATCCGGCGCAGGCGTTCAGCCACGGTAAATCCAACCTGCAATTCCGTTCCAGGAAGAATCACAAGAAACTCTTCGCCGCCTATGCGACAGCACAGATCAATCGCACGGACCTGTTCCTTCAGACGCCTGGACAATTCCTTAAGCACGTTATCTCCAACATCATGACCATATGTGTCGTTGACCGGCTTGAAGAAATCCACATCCATTGTCAGTACACTCAACGGGCGCGAGCGCGAGTTGGCATTGGCCAGATGTATTTCCATCTGGTTGTCCATGTGACGCCGGTTATACAACCCGGTAAGCGGGTCCGTAACGGCCAATTGCAATGACCGCGCAACATTGTTGCGCAGCCGGTCCGTATAGCGTTTGCGTTTGATCTGGGTGTTGACGCGAGCCCGCAGTTCCAGCTTGTCAACCGGTCGATACAGATAGTCGTTGACCCCCATGTCCAGGGCCCGCATCAGGCCCGCACCGTCTTCGGAATCCACCACGATCAGAAGTGGAAGCTGACGGGTTTTCTCGAAAGACCGAAGCTGTGAGCATAATCGAAGTCCATCATGATCGAGCAGATCAAGACTTACTATGACCAGATCGAAGTCGGTTTCCATATTCTGACTGATGGCGTCCCCGGGTTCGCGCAGGACCACCAGAGTGTGCTGCCCGTGAACAGCAGCTTCGATGCGTTCAGCAACGATGCCGCGAT
>JBDNEZ010000058.1:0-4974 GCA_041690095.1 Anderseniella sp. | reverse complement strand
TGCAACAACGCCGATGGGCTGATTTGGTCCACGAGATCAGGATGATTTTTGGTTGTTCAACCAAAACGCATAAACCTGATCGCATCCAAAGTGGTAGATCAACTCATGGGTTCAGTTGAACCCATGTCGATCTACAGGCCGGTTTTCTGCGCCCGCTGGACTGCGTTACGGCCCCCTTGTGGTCAACCAGACCACGGCGGGAACCGTGCCTTGCCAGCAAACGCAGAAAACCGGTCAAACGTTTCCATCTAAGTGAAAAGTGCTCTAAACAGCCATCGAGTACCTGGCCTGTTTCTGCTTCATTCTGGTATCGAACCACGAGGCAACAGTGCGCACAAATCCGCGGGCATGCGGCTTGATCCGGAACGTCTCCCCGTCGAAGTCTGCAAGATCGTTAGGATCTGCATCCAGCGCCTGCCGGATATGGGGAACAATCCGGTCGCTCAGTGAGCCATGGTCGGCGCGTAGTGCCGAGATGTTAAACGAATACCGACACATAAGGTTCTCGATGATATCGCCGTGCAGCTTGTCTTCATCAGTCAGCGTGATGCCGCGCGACACCGGAAGTTGCCCGCTGGCCACGGCACGCATATAATTGCCGGTAGCGGTCTCATTCTGGACGTACCCGTCAAGCAGGCGTCCGATTGAAGATGCGCCGATCCCCAGCAGCGTTATGCAGGCATCATCCGTATAGCCCTGGAAATTGCGATGCAACCTGCCCTGTGCAGCAGCGATTGTCAGGGAATCCTGCGGCAGCGCAAAATGATCCATGCCAATCGGCAGATAGCCGCCTGCCTGCAGAACGCCGGACGCTACCCTGGCCTGCCGGACCCTTGCCAGCGCGTCAGGCAACGCCGCTTCTGAGATCATCTTCTGGTTCGGTTTCATCCACGGCACATGCGCATAGCCGAACAGGGCGACCCGGTCAGGTTGCAGCGTGCGTACTTGCTCGATGCTCTGCGAAATGGTTTCCTCCGTCTGGTAGGGAAGCCCATACAGCGCATCTATGTTAAGGGACCGGACACCAACCTTGCGCAAACCCTCCACGACTGCTGCAGTTTGCTCAAACGTCTGCGGACGATTGATGGCTTTCTGCACGCGCTCGTCAAAATCCTGAACCCCTATGCTGGCCCGTGTAACCCCGAAAGCCCGGTAACTTTCAAATTCCTCGCCGGACAGGTCGGAAGGATCGATCTCGATGCTTATTTCAGTTTGGGCATCCAGCTGAAAATGCGCCTCAATGCCAGCGCGCAAACCTTCAAGATCTTCGCGGCGCAGCATGCTGGGGGACCCGCCGCCCAGATGCAGCCGGTTGAGCACGGGCGAAAATTCGATCGCCTCTCTCAGGAGTGAAATTTCCTGCCCCACAGCGTGCAGGTACGGCGGGATCGGATCATAGCGGTTGATCTGCTTGGTATGGCAACCACAAAACCAGCACATCCGGTCACAGAACGGGATGTGAATATACAGCGACACCCCCTGATCACTCGGCAGTCGGCCAAGCCAGTTTCGGTAGTCAACCTCCCCGACACAATCATGAAAATGCGGTGCTGTCGGATAGCTGGTATAACGCGGCACTGGCGCACTCAGGCGCGCCACCAATTCCGCCTCGCTGATTTGTATCATGTCACCTACTCACTTTGTCAGTGCAGTAGAGACGCGATGATAAATTGCAGCCTTGATCTGAATCAACGGCGTTGCAGCTATAAATCACTCATTGTGATGGCGAATTTTCTGTCCGCACGGTGTCAGGCCATGAACCATGACGAATACGGCAAGCCTGACTTCCGCCGCATTCATCAATACATTGCGCCAAACCAAGAAATCACGCTTCCACAAAGGTGCCCTGCCCCATGTTCAGATTTGCAATGTCCAGGCAAGCAATCAATTTTGCCGTCGCCGCCATGTTCAGCGCCACTGCTTTGCTGGTCACGCCTGTTTTTGCCCAGACCACGCAGCAGTATCCACAACGTACACTGTCATTGACCGGCCAGGCTGAAGTGACATCACCGCCTGATATCGCTGTCATATCTGGCGGCGTGATGTCGGAAGCCAAGACCGCGCGAGACGCACTGATGCTGAACAACACGGCCATGGCCAGCGTGCTGCAAACCATTCAGGCCGCCGGTATTGCAAACAAGGACATCCAGACCTCCAGTTTTTCCGTGCAGCCAAAGTACGTATATCCCCAACGCGCCGACAATAGCGAGCAGGCCCCGCCGACGATTGTCGGCTACACCGTGTCGAATTCGGTAACAGTGACGGTGCGCGATCTGGCACAGCTTGGCCCCGTACTGGACGCAGTGGTGTCTTCAGGCGTCAACCAGATGAACGGCTTGAGTTTCTCGATTGCCGAGCCGCAACCGTTGCGCAATGAAGCGCGCAAAATGGCCGTTGCGGAAGCCCGGACACGGGCTGAACTTTATGCACAAGCTGCCGGTGTATCGCTTGGCCGGATTCTGTCGATATCCGAAGCCGGCGGGCTTCAACCGCACCAACCTGCATTCCGCCGGGCTGCCATGGAATCTGCAGCCGCCGTTCCCATTGCACGGGGCCACCAGTCCATAGAAATGCAAGTCAATATGGTCTGGGAGATCGAATAGCCGGTGCGCAGGGCCTTCAAGCCCTTCCTGATCCGTTCCGATACTGCTTCAACTCATCCCTGGCGGCAGCAAAATCAGCATCCAGCAACTGCCGATAGTTGTGCTTCCAGCCGGTTTCAATGTCAGCGAGAAAGCTTGCCCTGGACAGGTCCCACACGGTATTACGCTCCAGTTCGCCCTGGCCCAGATTTCGTTTCGACAGACCCGAACCGGGAAAGAAGGTAAACTCCCGGAAGAAAATCCTGTCATTGTGGCAAAACAGATCGACGCGAATGTAATCGATGCCGACAGCCAGACGTTCAGCGGCCTCGATCATCTTGTAATGAATCGCTTCCAACTGCGGTTCATCATATACGGGATATAGCTCCCAGACTGAGTCTGTTGGCGAAAAATCGCGATTGAGCGAGGCATGCGCCCTGTCTCCGAAACGATCGTGAATCAAGGTTACTGTCAGTATCCGACCTCCAAAAATATGGAAATTGAAGTCATCAGGCACATGACCGTTCTGATCCAAAAACAGCTCTTCAGCATAAAATTTCTGCTTGAACATACCATATGTCCATTCACCCAGCCGCTGGCCGTAAACCCGTTTCGTCTTCGACTTGAAATATCTGACAACTTCAGACCAGGTCAGGTGGTTCGCAGTCCAGTTGAACATGTTCCAGCCGCTGCCTCGATTGGTCTTCAACACGCATGGCCGCTGCAAAATCTCCGGCGGCAGCTCATCCGGCGTATCTCCAGTCCAGAAAATCTTTGGAGTAGCTACTTCCGGCACCACTGCCCGAATGATATCGCGAGCTGCAAGCTTGTCCGTCATGCGACCGAAGCGCGGGTCACGGTCAAAAACCTTGCGCCAGAGCAGCTTCTCGTTAAACGAGCGAGGAAAGGCGACATTCGGAAACAGCCGAAAGGTCCGCCAGTACCGGACCAGCAGATGCGGGTAGCGCAACCAGGCATACAGGTTCAGGACCACTGACAATACAGGTCGGGGCAGGTAATTCACTATCTGCACGCACCAGTCACCGGATTGGCGGCGCATACATGAGCCCGCCATCTGTCCATAGCCGATTGAGTTGGCGATCTATTTTCACTTTGGAATTCGCTCCAAGGTTTCGCCTGTAGATTTCCTCGTAGTTGCCAACCTGTTTGATCGCTCGGTATGCCCAATTTCCGTCCAGTCCGATGCTTTCTCCAAAACTACCCTCAATGCCCAACAATCGGCGGATTTCCGGAGAATTTGACTGGCGCATCTCGTCAACATTGGACTGTGACACGCCGAGTTCTTCCGCGTTCACCAGCGCAAAATGCACCCATTTGACAATGTTGAACCATTTGCCATCACCTTGTCGCACCGCCAGTGCCAGAGGTTCTTTGGAAATCACCTCCGGCAACACGACATGCTCATCGGGGTTGCTCATCTTGAGACGATTGGCATAAACACCCGACATATCGGAGGTGTAAACATCGCAGCGCTTGTTGTCATAGGCGCTGAGCACTTCATCTACAGCCTCGAACGAGACAATCTCATAGGTCATCCGGTTCTTTCTGAAAAAGTCCGCCAGATTCAATTCGGTAGTGGTCCCGGTCGTAGTGCAGACACTGCTGCCGGCCAGGTCAAGTGCAGACGAAATACCCAGAGACTTTCGTACCAGAAACCCCTGACCATCATAGAAATTTGTCGCCGCAAAGCTCAGCCCAAGACTGGTGTCACGCGTCATGGTCCAGGTGCTGCGGCGGGACAACAGGTCGACCTCGCCTGACTGCAGGGCCGTGAACCGGGACTTCGCATTCAGCGGGTTGAAGTTGACACTGTCGGCAGAGCCCAATGCGGCGGCAGCCACCGCGCGGCAGTAATCAACATCAAAGCCGGACCAGTGCTTGGTCTCATCAGCGGTGGAAAAGCCGATGGTACCAGGGTGAATACCGCACTCCAGCTTGCCTCGCTGCTTGACGATCTCCAGGGTTTGAGTCATCGCCGGACTGCCAAACATAAACATGGCCAGCAAGGCAACCACCCATCCCGAAAACCCGCGCGGCCTCGAAACCGACACACTGCGGAAATTTTGAAAAATCATGCACACCCTCTCCCGACCCTCAACGTGGCAGGAGTAGACAAATCTCTGCACTCAGCGTCAACCGCCTGATGCCGATATTATATCAAGGGAACTGACTAAAGCGTGGTTCGCTCAATAGGGTTCAATTTGATGGTGTCAAATCCGTTCATTCGGCTAGATCAGGATGAATTTTGGTTGTCTCAGCCATACAAAAGGCCCGCGCTCCGGCCTTCACCGCAGCACGGGCCGATTGAACGGGAAACAGGGAGGCCTCCCCCGTTCAGAACACGCTCTACATTCGCGGCATCACAGATTGC
>JBDNEZ010000057.1:0-5838 GCA_041690095.1 Anderseniella sp. | reverse complement strand
GCACCTCCTGCAGCGTTATACCTGCCTGCACACTGATAGTGGCCGTGCCGGGATCCAGGTCCTCGATCTGATTCATCTGCCTCAGATCTACAATCAGTTGACCCGGAACGCTCGCACCTGCACCTGCAAGTCCGGTGCGTCCGCCATGCGGCACAATCGATACCTTGTGAGCCCTGCACAGGTCGACAATCGTGCGAACCTCATTGGTGGATTTGGGCAGTGCCACAACACCGGCACTCAGATTTTCCGGATAGAACCCCGCGTCCAGTGCAGCCACTGCTTCTGCCTGGCGCACGCTGCATATTGTTTCAAGCACACCCAGAAATTCTTCGCTCAGTGTCATCATTTCAGCCCTTGTGACAGCATGCCTGTGGCCTCATCATGAGGCCAATCAGCAGCAACAGCCAGAGCCATCATGCAATCAAAATACTGGGAACATACGCCATCGGGAAAACCCCGGGCCCGCGGCCTGGGCTTGCCGCTACCGGGCATGCCCGGACCGAACAATGCGATCACCGACGTGGCCGGCGTCGAGGTGGGTTATACCACATTGATCGAGGGCGACGACATTCGCACTGGTGTGACCGGCATATTGCCGCGTGGCCGAATTGGCGCTGACACTCCTTGCATGGCCGGCACTTATTCGCTCAACGGCAATGGCGAGATGACCGGTACCATCTGGATCGAGGAAGCCGGTGAATTGCAGACGCCGATAACCATCACCAACACGGCGTCATGCGGTGTTGCGCGTGATGCAACGCTGCGCTGGCTAGTGGCAAATGACATTGGCACCGGACAGGACTGGGGCTTGCCGGTCGCAGCCGAGACTTATGACGGGGAATTGAATGATATCAACGGGTTCCATATAAACGCCGACCATGTCCTGTCGGCTCTGGACAAGGCAATATCCGGTCCGTTGGAGATGGGTAGCGTTGGCGGCGGCACCGGCATGTCCACGTATGAATTCAAGGCCGGATCCGCCAGTTCATCCCGTCAGTTTGAGATGCACGGCACTCTATACACAATTGGCACTTTCGTTCAGTCAAACTTCGGCCTGCGACCGGAACTGACCATACTGGGAGTGCCGGCCGGCCGTGAGTTGGCCGGTGGCGAATTCCGCTCGAAAGGATCAGGATCAATCATCGCCATCGTGGCAACTGACGCACCCCTCCTGCCGCATCAATGCAAACGCCTGGCGCGCCGCGTTCCGCTTGGCCTGGCGCGTACCGGCACCATTGGTCACAATTCATCCGGCGACATATTCCTGGCGTTTTCCACTGCCAACAGCCAGGCCTTGCGATCCGGTGGCCTCCGCCACCTTGATGCCTTGGCCGATGCTGAACTGGACCCGTTGTTCCAGGGCGTAGTGGAGACGGTGGAAGAGGCCGTACTTGATGCCATGATCGTCAACGAAACCATGACCGGCAAGAATGGACTTACCGTGCGCGCCCTGCCTCATGCAGACATGCTTGCCGTGCTCAGGGCAGCCGGCAAGATCTGAGACGTCTTGCGCGCAATGGCGCCCATTTCACGTGTTTTTCGTGCTGCAGGTGTTGATGCCCAACAAGCTGTATGGCGGACACCAGCCCATCACGGCTGTCAACAGGGGCAGAACCCCGATCCAGCCTGCCCAGGCATACTCGCTTGCACCGAACAATGCCCACGCAATGAGCGCGGCGCCAACAACAACACGCAATGAGCGATCAATCGTTCCAACATTCTTCTTCATTGAACGAAGCTCCCTGATTTTGGTTTCCGGCGAATCCGAAAACACATTCAATGAAATATATGTAACTGGCAGGTATTCATATGATCCAGATCAACAGCACAGTCTGTTGCCGTTAAAAAAACCCTGCAAGTGACTTCATCCTGATCGTTTCCAAAGTGTTAGAGCAACATGGTTTCAATTGAACCCATGTTGCTCAACTGCAGGGTTTATATCGTCATTGCTTTCACACGGTCAGTGCAACAGTCCGGACTTGCCTGAAATCTTGCTGGTCCAAAAACTCAAGCCACACCCAGTTTCTTTTGCAGGTTGGAGCTGGACGTCGTGTACTGGAACAACAGTCGTTCACCTGGATAGACGATCCGGAAGGCTTCCTGCGACATCAGGGCAGCTTCATGGAAACCGGACAGAATCAGCTTCAGTTTGCCGGGATAGGTATTGATGTCGCCAATGGCGAAGATTCCGTGCTCTGACGTTGCAAATTTTTCCGTGTCCACCGGCACCAGGTTTTCTTCAAGATTGAGGCCCCAATCGGCGACAGGCCCGAGTTTCATGGTCAGACCGAAGAACGGCAACAAGGTGTTGCAGGCCACCTCGATTTCGCCTTCCTTGCCCTTGACCGTCACCCCGCTCAAAACCCCGTCGCTGCCGTGCAGATTGGTAACCTGTCCGATGTGCAGATTCATCTTTCCTGCTGCAACCAGTTCACGCATCTTGTTGACACTGTCCGGTGCAGCCCGGAAATCGTCACGCCGATGCAGCAGTGTCATGGACTTTGCAATCGGCTGCAGATTGTTGACCCAGTCGAGAGCACTGTCGCCACCACCTACGATGAGAATATCCTTGTCGCGGAAATCTTCCATGCGCTTGACCGAATAGAAAACGCTGGTGCCTTCATAATCGTCGATTGACGGCATTGGCGGTTTTTTGGGCTGGAAGCTGCCGCCACCGGCCGCAACAACCACAACCTTGCACTTGAACTGAATATCCCCGTCGGTTTCCAGTTCGAATGAGCCGTCGTCCAGTTTCCGCAACGATGTAACCATCTGATTGTAATGGTATTGCGGGTTAAACGGTGCAGCCTGTTCAAGCAGGCGATCGGTCAATTCCTGACCGGTAACAAGCGGCAGGCCGGGAATGTCGTAGATCGGTTTTTCAGGATAAAGCTCGGCGCACTGGCCGCCCGGCTTGTCCAGAATATCCACAACCTGACATTTGATGTCCAGCAGCCCCAGTTCGAACACGGCAAACAGTCCGCATGGACCAGCGCCAACTATAACTACATCGGTTTCAATCGTCTGATTGGCCATTAATGAGGGCCTCCTTGATCATCTTGCAGGATGGCCTGTTTCAGACCGCCTGGCCATGTGAGTTGAATTCGTAAAAATCCGGTGCGGACTTCAGAACTGTTTTTCCGGAACTTTCACAACCAGCCCGTCAATGTCATCAGACACGCGTATCTGGCATGATAGCCGTGAACTGTCCTGCACCTCAAAAGCAAAATCCAGCATGTCCTCTTCCATTTCGGAACGCTCTGCGAGCTTTTCAGCCCACTCTCCCTGAAGATAAACATGGCAGGTGGCACAAGCACAGGCACCGCCGCAGTCAGCATCAATACCCGGCACCATATTCTTTACGGCGGTCTCCATGACCGACATGCCGTTTTCCGCATCGACAACGTGTTCTTTGCCGTTGTGCTCGATAAAAGTTATTTTAGCCATGTCTTTGCATCCTGCCATGCGCGGTTTCATGCAAACTTGTTTGCATACATTCAATCAAGATTCAGGTCTTTAGCTAGGCTGCCAGCGCACAAAAAGCAACAATTTCCCGTCTGTCGGGTGGAAATTCACGGTTTTGTGCGTCAATTGGAACCAAATGAATACGTCTTTGGGCAGCTATGTAATACGCTGACATGCTGCCGTAAAACAGTTTTAAGTATATGTAATTTATATATTTTCAGGATCACAAAATTCGAAATGATCGTAAAATTCCGGTGCACTGTCCAGCTTGGCAAATTCGGGGTCTGATGGACTCAAAGCCGTGTTACATCCTGGCCTTGCAACACCGGTCAATGGCGCACCGGAGTTGGTTTTCGCCATTCAGATTCTGTATCCGGAAGCCTACTGGATATACGCGTCAATTTGAGCTTCGAACACGGCACGCGCCGCAATCAGGCGGCTCAATACAGCAGCCCGCCCGGTCTGGTCAGTAAACAAAACCAGTTCCATCGCCTCGGCTACATCTGCAACCTGTCCCGCGCCGATCGAACGAGCAGCGCCCTTGAGTGTGTGGACGGCAGACCGCCAGTTCGCTTCCTCGCTGCACGAAACCAGCTCTTCTGACTGATTCTGCAGTTGAATACGAAACAATTGCAGCAGTTCCGACTGCAAACAGAGGTCGCCCAGTGTGTATTGATCCAAATGGGCAAGATCGATAGCAGGCGCAACGAAGCCGCTGCCAACATTGGTTTCAGCAGCCTTTTTAGGTTTCAACATGTACATCCCCTCGCAGAATCTGCAGTTCGCTAAAAGTGCCCTCCCAATGGCCAGTTCTGGCCTGATTTTCATAAATTAGGCGCCAACACGATAAGAATGAGTTATGAATTTCGTTAAACATTGACTCATTTCAGCCCACAGCGTTAACCAATTCGGAAGTTTTCCAAAACCATTTTCTGCTAAAGGCTTCTTTAAGTGCCTGTTTTGCATTAGAATCTCCATCTGGGCGTGTGATGGGTGTGGACAAATTGGTTAACGATATCGCCATTTGACTTGCTTCGTTTCCGAATGAGTCAGATCATTGGGTGCGGGCAGGACCAGTATACGGCGCACACGAGGCACCAGGGCAACCTGGGGTGTGAGTACCGGTTAGTAAGTTTCTTAGTTGCGGGGATGCAAAAGTATGTCAAGCGAACCAAATCAACCGCGCCGCGCTTCGCGCCGGGGCAATCGCAGGGCAATAGAAGACCAGACCGACGAACAGGTCGCTCGCCGGGAAGCTGCCGAGCGCCGCAGGCATGACGCCATTGACCAGCGTCGCCGCGAAGCAGCTCTGCGTGGCCGTCCCGCCAACGAAAACGATGCTTTTGCAGCCAGCAGCCTGCAGGCAATCCGGCAGCGCACATCAACCACCCCGATCTGGTCTGCGCTCGCGATTTCACTGGTTTGGCTGGCTATCTGGACAGTATTGTATGTGCCGGCCCTGGCGGAGCTTGGCAGCCCGCTCAGCCTGACCAATCTGCCGGTCACTTTGCGCACAGCCATGATGGCCCTGATTCCGGTGATGGCTTTCATGGTTCTGGGGTATCTGATTTTCCGCGCCAACCAGATCAATCATATCAGCCAGGCGTTGATGCATACAGCCATGCGCCTGGTCCGCCCGCAGGACATTGCAACCGAGAGCCTTGCCTCCGTCTCGCAACTGGTACGCACTGAAGTGGACCAGCTTGTCGGCGGCGTCGAACATGCCGTTCAGCGCGCCAGCGAACTGGAAAGTGTGGTGCACAAGGAAGTCGCCAATATCGAGCGCGCCTTTGGCGCCAACGAAGAGCGCATTCGCCTCATGCTCGAAGGGCTGGAACATCAGCGCAACTCGCTGCACGAGACCGGTCGTGTCATCGGTGTGGAAGCAACCCCCCTGCTGTCGCGCATCGAAGAAAACACCCAGAGCCTGTCAGGCATTATCTCGACTGCCTCCGCCACACTTGCAGCGCTTGAACACGGCCTCAAGAAGACCACCTCCGAGCTGTCTCAGACAGTTGACGAGATTTCCACACGTGCAAGCTTCGTTGGCACCGAAATTTCAGGCCAGACCACCCGCATGGAGCAGATGTCCGGCAC
Source organism: Anderseniella sp. (assembly GCA_041690095.1). Lineage (GTDB taxonomy): Bacteria > Pseudomonadota > Alphaproteobacteria > Rhizobiales > Aestuariivirgaceae > Anderseniella. The sequence goes on along the minus strand of JBDNEZ010000057.1, from coordinate 276 downwards.
GCTGGTAAACGAAATGCGGGTGTTCTCGGATAGCGTAAGCGGACAGGTTTCGACCATGCAGGAAACTGCACAGCGCATGAACACCGAAGGCATGCACTTCGGTGACAGCCTGCGCCAGCTTGAAGGCAGTGTGACCAGCGGCATCCGTGAAAGCCTCGAGGAAGTTCGCAACGTTCGCGCAGAACTCGCCCAGGGCATTGAACATGCCACCTCGGCAACCACAGAGCAGATGCGTCTCGCAGCTGAACAGAACACCGAGATGATGAAACTTGCCGG
>JBDNEZ010000056.1:0-18226 GCA_041690095.1 Anderseniella sp. | reverse complement strand
TGGGAGGAGGGTAGTGTGACTTTCCACAACAGTTGTCGTGGCGTGCAACCCGACATCCGTCCGGATTCCTCAATATCGCTGGAGACGGTTTGAATACCCAGAATGGTGCATCGCGCCATAGGTGGCATTGCAAAGATCACCGTCGCGATCATCGCCGGCACCTGACCTGCCCCGAACAACACTACTACCGGCACCAGGTACGCCATGTGGGGCGTTGCCTGCATGATGTCGAACATCGGCGAGATAATCGCGGCCGCCCGTTTTGACCGGGTGACCCAGATGCCCAGGCCAAGCCCGATGAGCGCTGCAAAGGGTACCGAAACCACGACGATGGAGAACGTTTTCATGGAGTCTCGCCACAGACCCATGACGGCCAGGTACCCAATGCAAGCAGCAGAAAACACGGCCAGTTGCCAACCGCCGATCCAGTGCTCAAGGATGCCGGCGCCTGCAACCATGACGATCCAGGGAAGCGCATCCAGTTTCCTGACGCCGAGTGCGTCCAGAGCTGTTTGTGGTAGTTGGAAAAGACCGACCTGGAACAGCAGATGGTCGGCCAGTGTGACTGCCCAGATGGCCGCGACGGCCAGCAGGCATAGCCGCAGGCCGAAACGCTTGTGCAGCAGACATAGACCTATGACCGGTGCAAACGTCCAGAAGATCGCTGGAAACTGTTTGGCCTTGATGCCCCGGTACAAGATATATTCAGCCCAGTCGAGAGGCTGTTCGAGCAGCCAGGAAAAGGATCGGGTGATCATCTTGAATTTGAGCGGGCCGATGCCTGCGTCCTTGTCCAGCCAGGTGAACAATTGTGTGACCCAGGTCTTGATGGGAACGATCCAGTCCTGCGGCCACACTTTCAGAAAGTCGAGAACCAGGCTCAAAAGGATGGTGACACCGATCATGACGGCCATTTGCACCCGGAACGAAGTCACCCCGGGAATGCCGGTCGCCGCTGCCTTGTCGACATCTGCTGCCACAGAGTTCATACAATTTTCCCTTTGCCGAAAAGGGCTTTTGTAATGCGTTCCCGGTCCACGTGGCCCAGCAGATATCCGTCCTTGTCGGTCACCGGCGTTGGCGTGTCAGAGCCGATAACCTGTTCTGCAATAGTGCCGATTTTTGCAATTGCCAGAACACATGCGCCGGTCACTTTCCGGGGCGTTTTTGCCTCGGATTTTTTCATGATGGCTGCTGCCGAAACAATGCGGTCGCGCGGCGCATTTTGTGCAAATGCCGCCACATAGTCGTCAGCCGGGTTCAGCACCATTTCTTCCGGCGTGCACAACTGCACCATCTGGCCGTCTTTCATGATGCCAATCCGGTCAGCCAGCTTGGTGGCTTCTTCAAAGTCGTGGGTGATGAACACAATGGTTTTCTTGAGCAACTGCTGAAGACGAATGAACTCATCCTGCATCTCTGCGCGAATAAGCGGATCAAGCGCGGAGAACGGTTCATCAAGAAACCAGATGTCCGGTTCCACCGCGAGGGACCGTGCAATACCGACGCGTTGTTGCTGGCCACCTGAAAGTTCGCGTGGGAAGTAACTCTCCCTGCCACCCAGTCCAACAAGCTCGATCATCTCCATGGCGCGTTTTTCGCGCTCTATCGGATCCAGGTTCTGCACTTCAAGTGGAAACGCGACATTTGAAAGAACGCTGCGATGAGGCAACAGGCCGAAGCTCTGAAATACCATGCCCATCTTGTGCCGGCGGATCTCGATAAGTTCCTGCGGTGTGGCTTTCAGCAGATCTTTTCCTTCGTATTCCACTGCACCCGTTGTCGGGTCGTTCAGCCGGGTAATACAACGGATGATGGTGGACTTTCCGGATCCCGACAGCCCCATGATGATAAGAATTTCACCTTGATGGACATCAAATGAAACATCACGCACAGCACCGATATAACCTTCCCGCGCAAGGTCACCTGCAGTCGGATTGCCATTGTGGCGCAGCATGAAACCGTCCGGATCTACCCCGAACACTTTCCAGATATTACGGCACCTGATTTGTGCGTCGATGGCCATTCTGTCCCCTTCAGTGGCAGCCCCAGCGGGTCGTTTTGTTATCGTTGCATATCAAAAGGCCGGGCAAAAGATGTCTTCAGCCCGGCCTTCAAAACGCTGTTCGCACTTTGACGACGACCCTATTGCTGCCAGCCTTCGACAACGGCTGCATTGTCGGCAATCCACTTGTCAGCTGCGTCTTCCGGTGACAAACCGTCGACATCGACCATCAGCGCGGCGGCTGCGATCTGGGCGTTGTCGAAGTCGACCTTCTGCAATACGCTCCATGCCTTGGGATATTTTTCAGCAAGACCTTCCCATGCAGCCTTTTTCAGCCAACCTGAATGCGGGGCGCCGCAATCTCCGGTAGCGTTCGGATTTGGACCCCAAGCCTTGTCTTCCATGCAGCCTTTCTCAGGCTTCGGAAAGTCGACGAAGCGGCCCTTGAACTTGGACTCGATGAAATTGGGCGTCCAGTTGAACAAGACGATAGGCTCTTTGCGGTCGTAGGCAGACTGCAGTTCCGCCCACAAGGTGGCGGCCTGGCCCACATTGATTGCCTTGAAGTTCATCTGCAGGGCATCAATTCGTGCGGCATAATTTTTGCCCCAGTCTGCCGGCGGGCCGACGAACCGGCCTTTCGGTTTGGTCTCTGCGGTAGCGAAGATTTCGGCACACCCGTTCAGTCCTTCCCAGCTTTGAGCCGCAGGACATTTTTCCAGAACATAATCCGGGATCCACCACTCTTCACGTGTCAGTGCGGTGTGCGATCCGGCATCAACCAGACCGTCTTCGGCCACGGCCTTTTCAAAGGCTGACTTCATGGAGCCTTCCCAGGCTTCCACCTGAAAATGCATGTCACCATCGGCGATGGCCTTGAACTGCAGCTGAGTGTCAGACGGCGAATACTCGACAGTGTAGCCCATTTTTTCCAGTGTCTTGCCGACAACAAACGACAGAACCAACTGGCTGGTCCAGTTGTTTTGCACCATGATAATCGGGTCGTCGGATTCAACCTCTGCATAGGCAGGAAGTGTAAACGCCAAGCTGGCGGCAACAATGGCCGATGTGGCCAGCAGTTTCGTGATTTTCATTGTATTTCCTCCCGGGTTTGTCTGCTGCAGATATGTTTGAATGGATGAATTTCCGTCTGCCTGAACAGCGCACCGACCATACTATTGGACGAAAGTTCAACCAAAGCAACCCAAAACGGAACCTATGGTAATCCAATTTCCGGGATTGGTCGAGTTTTGACGCCTTTGGCGGTGACGCAGTATCTGTCTGTCGGCGTGTCAGATGGAGCTTGAATTCACGTCAACTGGTTTTCGAGAGTTTCTTGCGACAGCAGGCAAGCTTTTTTGACCGTACGTAGCTACTATTACGCGACAGCCCTATTTTGAACTGGCATAGATTGGTATAAAATTGGTTGTCGCCAATCTGAACAGGTGCAAACCGCTTTAGCTTGGGTGTGGCCGGTGCGGTCGCAGCCGATGGTGCCCGGTTGATCGCGACGCCCGAGTACTCTTTCGGTCTCAAAATCAGGGACGGGCTGTTTCTTCCCGGCGCCTGCGCGGAGGCAGATCACCCGGTGCTGTCGACGTTTTCAGAAGTCGCCCGAAAGCTCGATGTCTGGTTCCTGCTGGGTTCGAGGGATGTACAAAACGCTGATGGTCGCATATCCAATCGCTCCTGCCAGATTAACGCAGGTAGCGAGTTGGTGGCACAATACGACAAAATTGACATGTTTGACGTGAATCTCGACAGTCGATCATGAGTCTGCAACCGTTTCATCGGATCATTGGGCTGTGGTGGCTGACACCCACTGGGCCAGGGTCTGGGTGTCGATCTACTATGATTTGCAGTTTGCCGGGCTTTATCGGCAACACGCCAAGCTGGACGCCCATGTGCTGGCAAGACCAGCTGCATTTACAAAAGTCACAGATGAGGCTCACTGGCATGTCCTGCAACGCACCGGATGGACGGATTTGGCTCACGAGATCAGGATGATTTTTGGTTGATTCAACCAAAAATCATCCTGATCTAGACGAGATTGCAACCGCCAGAGCCAGAATTCCGTCACTTCAACACGACCGGCCATTTCAGTCCACCAGTCATGCTCAGTAAACCGCCTCGGTGCCGACAAGGTCACGGTGGGCCAGTTCCATATGTTTGTTCAGGGCTTCAATCGCAGACTTCACATCCCGATTTCTCAATCCGACCAATATGCCCCGGTGGAATGTATTGTACTGACGGATTTTTTCGGGACTGAGAACCAGTTCCCTGGCCTTTCTCCACTGAGAATGAGTGCGTACTTCATTGATTTGGTGATACAATTTCACGATGAGCGGATTGCCGGATGCTTTTGCCAACCGGAAATGAAACTCTGAATCCAGTTTGGTAAAGCTGTCACGATCGTGTTCTGAAGCTTCAAGCTGGATCAACAGGGATTCCATTTTTTCAATATCCCGACCGGTTGCATGAACCACCGCCAGCCGTGTCATCTGACGTTCAAAACCGATACGTGCATCGATCAACTGCAACGGACTGATCTGCTCAACCACGTTTTCGGTTTCGAGATCTGCCGGCCCGGCATAGTTCACGAAGGTGCCGCTGCCGACTTTTCGAACAACCAGACCTGCCTCTTCAAGATTGTTCAGCGCCTTTCTGATTGTGTTGCGTGACGCTGAATAGGTTTCGGAAAGGTCGCGCTCGGGAGGCAATTGGTCTCCATCAAGATACCGGCCGGTTTCGATGGCCGTACGTAGCTCGGTGGTGATGGACCGGGCTCCGTGGGCATTCTTGTGTTCGATCGAAATCACTCTATTTACCTTGCATTATTATCTGCGCACAGATGTGCCTGTCGCAGTCAATATAGGAATGAATGTGGTGAATTACCATGTATATCAGCTTGTTGCCGCCGGTTTCGCTGTCTATTTCCGCTGTGTCTCTATTTCGCCGTTACCAAAGAATACACATAAATGGCGCAGGTTTGGCAACCGTTCGGCCCCCCCGGTTTGCCGATGGGGTATCAGGTGTAGACAAAAATTTTATCCGAAACTGTGCCTCAGTTCATTTTGTAGGTTGTCAAAATTGGTATAGCATTGGTATGGTATTGGTCAATTTGGTGCGCAACCAGGGAGAAACCGTGCAATGGCAATGGATATTGAGAATTTTGTTGATGCGCCGGGCCGGGCCGAAAAGGTCAAACAGGTCCGGAAAATGATTGATGAGTTAGGAATTGAATATCTCTACCTGCAGTTCGTTTCGGTCACCGGCAAGATCATGGGCAAGGGCATACCGGCAGATCACTGGGAAGCGGTCGCCAAGAAAGGCTTCCAGCTGGTTTACGGCGCCACCATGAACCTGTTCACCAACCGGGCAGGCGAGTATCTGGGCTACGGCCCGGAGGCTGCCGAACTGGTCGGTATCCCGGAGCCTGAAACCTTCATGCAACTGCCATGGGACAAACGCATTGGCCGCTTCTATTGCACGTTGTTCCGCAACCGCGAGGAAAAGGAAAATCCTGGTGGATATCTGACGGCAGATTGCCGCGGCAACCTGCATCGCCTGCATGACGATTTCAAGAAAAAGCACAACGGCCTGAGCTTGCGCGTTGGAACCGAGCCGGAGATGATGTGGCTCAAGTACAATGAAGACGGCAAGCCAGAGCACGGGTATTCAAAGCCTTTCTGCTACCATATTGACCAGTTTGAAAGCCTGCGTCCGGTCTATATGAAAGTCATGGAGTATTCCCGCGCCATGGGGCTCGATATGATCCAGGGCGATCATGAGGATGCACCGGGTCAGCTGGAACTCAACTGGATGTACGACGATGTGCTGCGCAATGCAGACCGGTTGACGACCTACCGGCAGATTTGTGCCCAGGTCGCCCGTGAGTTTGGCATTTTCGCCTGTTTTATGACCAAGCCGTTCGAGGGTGTTTCTGCGTCGGGTTGTCACCACAACATGTCGTTGTGGCGTGGCGGCAAGGATGAATTCTGCCGAACCGGCAACGACCCCAAGGCATTGCCGGGCATGAAAGACAATTACATGTACGTCAAAGGTGGCGACAACACCTTCATGCCGGATGGCGACGACGTGCAGATGCCCCAGAAAGCCGGACTGGAAGCCATCGGTGGCATTGTGCATCACCTCAGGGCACTGACTGCAATCGGGTCATCAACCGTGAATTCATACCGCCGGTTGTGGGATACAGGCTTCTGGGCGCCGGTTTTCGCCGACTGGGGATTCCAGAACCGGACTACTGGCTTGCGCGTTTCGGCGCCTGGACGGTTTGAATACCGCTCAGTGGATTCGATGGTGAATCCGTACCTTATGGGTGCTTGCATTCTGGCCGCTGCTGACGATGGCATCGTCAACAAGCTGGACCCCGGCCAGCCGGAAGAAAGAAACATCTATCAGGCCATCAAGGAAGGCAAGGATGTGAAAAAACTTCCAATGTCTCTCGGTGAAGCGCTTCAAGCTCTTGAGGCAGATGAAGTCGTCCAGCGTGGCCTGCCCGGTGAAATGTACCGGCTCTATCACGAATACAAATCGGATGAATGGGCACGCTTCATGGCGTCTGTCACTGATTGGGACAAAGACACCTACATGGAATGTCTGCCGTAATCCCGCGGCGTTCGAAGCAACTGAATTTCGGCGGGTGATGATCCGCCGACCAACCACTCAACAGGAGACATATGCCCATGTGCGGAATTGCAGGGCTGATTCACCGGAAGGGCACAAGCAATGTAGGTCAGGAGATGACCAGTATGCTGCAGGCCCTGAAACACCGGGGGCCGGATTCAACCGGGTTTGCGATGTATGGCACGCCGGTGAAAGATACATTCATTTTGCGCTTCAAGGTTGCCGAGCAGGAAGACCTGCATGGCGCGCTGAAAATTCACGAAGAGATCAAACGCCGCAAGGATGCTGTTGACGAGACCCTGAAGGCACTCGGCGTGACTGTTTCCGAACTGCGCGATGCCACCGAATATGCGTTTCGCTATGCAATTCAGTATGGCGGCGACATGAAAGTGTTGTCCGATCACGTTGAAGATATTGAAGGTGCAGAGATTCTGTCGATTGGCTCGGCTCTGGAGTTGATCAAGGACCTGGGCGACGCCAGTGTGGTTTCCGGCGCCTATGGCCTGGGCAACTTTACCGGCACCCACGGTATCGGCCACACCCGCATGGCAACCGAATCGGATGTCGATATCCGGTCTGCGCATCCCTACTGGGCTTACCCTTACAGCGACATTGCAGTGGTGCATAATGGCCAGATCACCAATTACTGGCTGATGCGTCGTCAGTTCGAACGTTAAGGACAGCGTTTCGTCTCCAACTGCGATTCCGAATTGCTGGCAGTATATGTGGCCACCAGCCTGGAAAAGGGCATGACCCTGGAGGAGACGCTTAAAAAATCCATTGACGAGATTGATGGCGTTTTCACCTATCTGGTGACCACCAGGGATCAACTTGGCATGGCCAAGGACTCGATGGCTGCAAAGCCCATGGTTCTGTATGAAACCGACGACATGGTTGCGCTGGCGTCGGAAGAAGTCGCGATCCGCGCAATCGTTCCCCACGAAATCGATACCTGGGACCCCTATGATGAGGAGGTAAGAGTATGGCAGGCGTAGACACATCGGCCGATACAAGCGAAATGATGGGCCTCCATACGGAGCCGTTGAAAGGCCGGGATATCAAGACGATGTTCTCGCTGGAAAACGAGGGCGGCTATGCTTATGCGTTCGCACCGGATGTGGATTTCAACAAGCGTGGTTCGGTCGATTGCGAAGGCAAGGAAGCAACCGAGATCAATCGGGAAATCCGGGACCTCATCAAATCCGGCCATGGGACAGTCGTGCTTGAAAACCCCGGCGCCAAGCACTCGATAATTGTCGGCATTCTTCACCGGATGAATTTCATCGTGAATGGCTCGTTGGGCTATTTCGGGTGCGGCCTGCTTGATGGTCCGACAGTTCGCATTTCCGGTCGTGTTGGCTGGTCTTTCGCCGAGAACATGATGGCCGGAGTCTGCGTTGTTGCAAAAAATGCAGGCTCGACCTTTGGTGCGGCCATTCGTGGTGGAGACCTTGTCTGCAAGGGTTCGGTCGGATCGCGTACCGGCATTGACCAGAAAGGTGGGACCATTCTGGTAGGCGGTGACACGGGTGCATTTTCCGGTTTCATGATGCAGCGTGGCCGCATGGTGGTGTGCGGCAATGCCGGCAAGAACCTCGGCGATTCAATGTATGACGGCACCATCTTTGTCGGCGGCGACATAAAGAATCTCGGTGTGGATGCCATTCCCGCTGAACTGACCGATCTGGACAAGGCGTGGCTGACCCGCAAGCTGTCGCAGTACGAAATGATGCCTGACAAGGGCGTCGACCACTTCACCAAGATCATCGCCGGAAAGCAGCTGTGGAGCTACGACAACCTCGAACCGTCGGAGAAAAAACTGGTCCTCTAACGACCGGATTTTCAGGCTCCCACAACACAGAAAGTGAATCCAATGACTGGCAAGACCAAAAAAGAAACCGGCCATTCCAAGTTGCAGGTCGAGAAGAAATACAAGCTCGGCAAATCATTCGTGTTCCCGCCGGAGGTGATGAATGACATTCACATCAAGTCCGAACTCGGTCGCTACCGCATGCGCGGGTTCTCCTTGTTCAAGAAGATTCCCCATTGGGATGATCTCACGTTTCTTCCCGGCACGCTGACCCGCTTCGTGATTGAAGGCTATCGGGAAAAATGTCTGACAAAGACCATTATCGGACCGCGCGCCAAACGTCCGATTGAGCTCGACATTCCGATCTATATTACGGGGATGAGTTTTGGCGCCCTGTCATTCGAGGCAAAAACGGCATTGGCGCGCGGCGCCACCATGGCGGGCACGGCAACGTGTTCCGGCGAAGGTGGCATGATCCCGGATGAACGCCGCTATTCGTCGAAATGGTTCTATCAGTGCATCCAGTCACGCTACGGTTTCAATCCGCATCACCTGCAACTTGCCGATGGCTGCGAATTCTTTATCGGGCAAGGCTGCAAGGTGGGTCTCGGCGGCCATCTGATGGGTCAGAAAGTAACTGACCAGGTAGCTGAAATGCGCTCGCTTCCTGCCGGTATTGACCAGCGGTCCCCGGCCCGTCACCCGGACTGGCTCGGACCGGACGATCTGGCACTGAAAATCCAGGAAATTCGCGAAGCGACCGACTGGCAGATCCCGATCCAGCTCAAGCTTGGAGCAGCCCGCGTCTATGATGATGTGCGCATGGCTGCGAAGTGCGATCCGGACTCGATTTATATTGACGGCATGGAAGGCGGTACAGGCGCCGGTCCGCATCTGGCCACCGAAGAAACCGGGGTGCCGGGCATGGCCGCAATTCGTCAGGCCCGTCGCGCCATTGACGATATCGGCAAGCGCGGCGAGATCACGCTGGTATATGCAGGCGGTATTCGCAATGGTGGCGATGTCGCCAAGGCGCTGGCTCTGGGAGCCGACGCCATCGCAATCGGTCACTCGGCCATGATGGCCCTGAACTGCAACAAGGATATCGAGGAAGCCGACTATCCATCAGAGATGGGTGTCGAAGCGGGCGAGTGTTATCACTGCCATACCGGGCGCTGCCCTGTTGGTGTGGCCACGCAGGATCCAGTATTGCGCAAGCGTCTGGACCCTGATCAGGCGGCAGAGCGTGTCTATAACTTCCTGCACACGCTGACCATGGAAGCCCAGATGATGGCGCGTGCCTGTGGCAAGACCAATATTCACAGTCTTGAGCCGGAAGACCTGGCAGCGCTGACGATGGAGGCCTCCGCCATAGCCCAGGTGCCGCTTGCCGGCACCGATTACACTGTCGGCGTTGCCGATTACCATCACATTTGAAGGAGACGCGAAGATGGCTGGAACAGGCTACAAGGGTGCCGAAATCGGAGACGTCGATCACTTCCTCAAAGGCGGCGGCATCGACTCGGAGCGTGAGCAGACAATCGGGCAGCACATCGGATATCGATACGACGTGAACCTGTTGCCTGACTACAATCGCATTACCGATTTTCTCCAAGGCTATATCGAGTTCATGGGCTGGGAAGATCTCAACTGGCTGGAAGATGTTCACATGGGCTATGACGACGGCAAGCCCGCCGTGTTTGACCGCAACATAAATGGCTGGGTGGCGATCCCTGAAACCTACGACCTGCCGAACAATCAGCAGGATCGTGACATGATTGCCCGCGAATTACTGATCAAATTCCAGATGTCGCCGGACCATCCCATGGTGACATTGAACAAGGCATACCGAAAGTTCTGAAGCGGCACGCGGTTCAGCGGACCACGTATCGCTCCGGCACTGCATTGTTTTGACAACAGGGAGAGGCCCGTGGCCCGCTCGAAAATCGAACTGTTCAATCTGGACAGCGTGGAAGGTGGCATTGTCCGTCAGCTGGCAGACGGCATGACCACGACGATTTTTCCCGGTGAGAACGCGATGCTCTCCGTGGTGCGTATTGATCCGCATGCCATCGGGAAAATGCACCGGCACCCGGAAGAACAATGGGGTGTGATGCTGGAAGGATCAGCCACCCGCTATCAGGATGACGAGGAATTCCAGATCGGCAAGGGTGACATATGGCGCACACCGCCCAATGCCATGCACACTATGAAGGCCGGACCCGATGGCGCGGTTGTGCTGGATATATTTTCCCCGGTGCGAAAAGACTATCTGTCACCCGGCAGCGGATTTTCGGCGGAGGGCTAGATCAGGATGAATTTTGATTGGATCAATCGAAAATCATACTGAACTAGCCCTTTGTCTTGACGGAGCCATCCATCAACGCAACCGCATCATCCCAATCGGGTTGAAACCCGAAGATGTCGATTTCCGCACCGATATTCGGATTGAAAATCCGGTTATGCCACAACGTTGCCTGATAGGCTGCTTCGTCGATATCAAGCAATCTCGTCCGGCAAGGCAATTTGTAAGTCTGTGAAAACTGGTTGAATTCCAGGGTGATTTTTTCGTCAGCCATCATGCGTTCGACCAGAGCCGAACCTTTGCTGAACAACCCGGTCATTTCATCGGAAAATTCTGCGGCGCGATGATAGTGAGTGGACTGCAGGAAGATCAGCGCTTTTTTATAGACGTCCTGCGGGTCATTGTACTTCTGTACCTGGAATTTCAGAAATTCGGTGCTTTCAAACGAGTCTTCGCGCACCAGTAACACAATAATGCCGGGCGAGAGTTCATCACCGTTGTTGTCAAGCACACGCGGGCGCATTGCCTGACTGGGGCGACCTTCTGCCTCTCGCATGGCGATTTGTCGGATGCGGCATTGCCAAGTCAGGAAGTGATTACGCAAATCATCGGGAAGCACAAGGGCGCTCCATTTAACAGGGTTGATAACCCATTGGATTAGATCAGTTTTGACGCCTGTTGGCCAGCCTCATGTGCGTTTTACAATAGTCGTTACACGCGGTTGAGATGAATCAACTGAGTCTAAATGTCCAGTGTGTTGTCTTTCTCCCATTGCGAGAAATGCGACGCGTATGAATTCCATTCCTGGTGTTTCATTTTAAGATAAGCGGCCGAAAATTCATTGCCCATGGAAGCTTTGAGGCCCTTGTCCTTGTCGAATTCGCGCAGGGCATCGAGCATGTTCAGCGGCAGTTTTGGTGCGCCTTTCACCTTGTGGCCTTCTGCATACATGTCGATGTCATGGCGTTTGCCCGGATCAGCCTGGGTACGAACCCCGTCCAGGCCTGCTGCAATAATGACGGCCTGCAACAAATACGGATTGGCCGCGCCGTCGGCCAGGCGAAGCTCAAAACGTCCGGGGCCCGGTACGCGAACCATGTGGGTGCGATTGTTGCCGGTCCATGTCACCGTGTTGGGCGCCCAGGTAGCACCTGACATGGTGCGCGGTGCGTTGATGCGCTTGTAGGAGTTTACTGTCGGGTTGGTGATCGCTGCCAAAGCTGACGCGTGCTTCATGATCCCACCCAGAAAATGCCGCCCCTTGGCTGAAAGGCCGAGTTCCATATCATTGTCGGCAAAGATATTGACCTTGCCGGCCATGTCCCACACCGAAATGTGCGCGTGGCAGCCGTTTCCGGTCAGCCCTTCAACCGGCTTGGGCATGAACGTCGCGCGCAGACCGTGTTTTTCCGCAATGGACTTTGTCATGAACTTGAAAAACGAGTGCTTGTCAGCCGTGTTCAGGGTGTCGTCAAACTCCCAGTTCATTTCGAATTGTCCGTTCGCGTCTTCATGGTCGTTCTGGTAGGGCCCCCAGCCGAGTTCAAGCATGTAGTCGCAAATTTCAGCGATGACGTCATAGCGCCGCATCACCGCCTGCTGATCGTAGCAGGGTTTTGCAGCCGTATCATATTCATCCGAAATTTGTGACCCATCCGGTGTCAGCAGGAAGAACTCCGCCTCAACACCGGTTTTCACGCGCATGCCTTCTTCGGCAGATTCGGCAATCAATCGGCCGAGCACATTGCGCGGTGCCTGTGCCACGAATTTGTCTTCCATGATACAATTGGCGGCCACCCAGGCCACGTCTTTTTTCCATGGCAGCTGGATCACTGACTCCGGATCGGGCACGGCAAGCATGTCCGGGTGAGCCGGCGTCATGTCGAGCCATGTCGCAAATCCTGCAAACCCCGCACCGCTTTCTTGCATGCCGGCAATGGCCTGCGCTGGAACCAGCTTCGCACGTTGTCCGCCGAACAGGTCGGTGAACGAGATCATGAAATATTTGACGCCGTTGTCTTTGGCGAATTGGGCCAGATCAGTTGCCATGAATTTAGGTCCTCTCAGTGTTTTTTGTGGTCATCGCCATTTTTATGGGCATCGCCGTTGGCTGTTTCAGTAGTTCCCGCCGCGCCCGGGAACCCAGTTGGTTCCGGCAAGCGGCACACCTGACATGGCCGATGCCTCTACTGTCAATGCGCACAGGTCTTCCGGCTCCAGATTGTGAACGTGGTTCTTGCCACACGCTCTTGCGATGGTTTGCGCCTCAAGGGTCATCACCTTGAGGTAGTTGGACAGCCTGCGCCCTCCGGCAACCGGGTCGAACCGGGCCATCAGCTCGGGGTCCTGGGTGGTAATACCAGCCGGGTCGCGGCCCTCATGCCAGTCATCATAGGCACCGGCGGTTGTCCCCAGTGCGTTGTATTCAGCTTCCCAGTGCGGATCATTGTCGCCCAGCGCCACCATGGCAGCCGTTCCGATGGAGACAGCATCGGCTCCCAGCGCCAGGGCCTTGGCAACATCGGCACCGGTTCGAATGCCGCCCGACACGATCAATTGCACTTCACGGTGCATGTCGAGATCCTGCAGTGCCTGCACCGCCGGGCCTATGCAGGCCAGCGTCGGCTGGCCGACATGTTCAATGAATACATCCTGCGTGGCTGCCGTACCGCCCTGCATGCCGTCGAGAACGACGACGTCGGCCCCGGCCTTGACGGCCAGCGTGGTGTCAAAGTAGGGGCGAGCGCCGCCAACCTTGATATAGATCGGTTTTTCCCAATTGGTGATCTCGCGCAGTTCCATGATCTTGATTTCCAGATCATCCGGACCGGTCCAGTCTGGATGACGACAGGCTGAGCGCTGGTCGATGCCTTTGGGCAGGTTGCGCATTTCAGCAACGCGGTCAGATATCTTCTGACCCAGCAACATGCCGCCGCCGCCGGGCTTCGCGCCCTGGCCGACGACAATTTCAATGGCGTCGCAGCGGCGCAGATCGTCGGGGTTCATGCCGTAGCGTGACGGCAGGTATTGATAGACCAGCGTTTTTGAGTGGCCGCGCTCTTCTTCCGTCATGCCGCCATCACCGGTCGTGGTCGACGTGCCGGCAGCACTTGCGCCGCGCCCGAGGGCTTCCTTGGCCGGTCCGGAAAGCGCGCCAAAGCTCATGCCGGCAATGGTGATCGGAATGTCCAGTTCAATCGGTTTTTTGGCAAACCGGGTGCCAAGCACAACCTTGGTCTCGCACTTCTCGCGATAACCTTCCAGCGGATAGCGTGACATTGAGGCACCCAGAAACAGCAGGTCGTCGAAATGCGGCACCTTGCGCTTGGCGCCACCGCCTCGAATGTCATAAATGCCGGTTGCAGCCGCGCGACGGATTTCGGCATTGATGGCGTCAGTGAAAGTTGCGGATTTTTGCGGCACGGTGCGTGGAATACCGGCCCCACCTTTGGTCATGTTATTCATTATCGACCCTCAATATGCAGACGCGTTGTCAATGTTGAAATTATACAGTTTGCGGGCAGACCCGTAACGTTTGAACTCTTCCGGCCTGGCGTCCGCGCCGGCACGTTCCAGCAGGTCTGCCAGAATTTTCAGGTGCTCGGGCCGCATTTCCTTTTCGATGCAATCAGCACCCAGGCTCTTTACCTTGCCACGCACGAAAAGCCGCGCTTCATATAATGAGTCACCCAAAGCATCGCCGGCATCGCCCAGCACAACCAGATTGCCTGATTGCGCCATGAAGGCGCTCATGTGGCCAATATTTCCGTGCACCACAATGTCGATGCCCTTCATGGAAATGCCGCAGCGTGAAGAGGCGTTGCCCTTGATCACCAGCAGGCCGCCATTGCCGGTTGCACCGGCGTACTGGCTGGCGTCGCCATCGATGACAACGCTTCCCGACATCATGTTTTCTGCAACCCCGGGGCCGGCAGATCCGATAATATGGATATTCGCCTGCTTGTTCATGCCGGCACAGTAGTAACCGGTCGAGCCGCGCACGATTACATCAAGCGGACCGTCGAGGCCGCACGCAATGGCATGGCTGCCCTTGGGGTTCACGATCTCCCAGTCCTTCTGGTTGGTGTCGGCTTTCTGGGCTTGCAAAGTTGAGTTTACCTCGCGCAGCGCGGTCGAGGCCATGTCGATGGTTTGCATGGCTTAGTGCTCCCAGAAATAGACGGTTGCAGGCTCAGGTTCCCAGACACGCGCCTGTTCGATACCCGGCAGATTGACCAACGCCCGGTACTCTGACCCGAACGCCACATACTGATCTGTTTCGGCCATCACAGCGGGCTTGCAGGCGATCGGATCACGCACTACGCCGAAACCGTTCTTGGTGCCCACGACAAATGTGAAGAAGCCGTCCAGATCATCAAGGCTGGATTTGAGAGCCTCGCCCAGATTGCTGCCCTGATTCATTTTGTGGGTCAGGTAGGCAGCGCCGACTTCCGTATCGTTGTCTGTTTCAAATGCGATACCTTCGCGCATCAGTTTGCGCCGCAAGCTGTTGTGGTTGGACAGCGACCCGTTGTGCACCAGGCATTGATCGGGTCCGGTTGAAAACGGATGCGCGCCCATAGTTGTGACTGCGGATTCTGTGGCCATGCGGGTGTGCCCGATGCCGTGGCTGCCGCTCATCCCCGCCAGATCAAAGCGGGCGGCAACGTCTTTCGGCAGCCCCACTTCCTTGTATATTTCGATGATGTCGCCTGCACTCATGACACGAATGTCGGGACGCAATTCTCCCAGCGCCTTGCGCACCGCATCTGCATGCTGGTCGGACATTTCAAGAACGGCATGAGTATCCTTGATCCGCATGGAAACCGGTGCGCTGGTTGCCTCGGACAACGCTTTGTCCAGACCTTCAAAATCCACACCAGGGCTGCTCGACTGGATGGTCAGCTTGGTGTTGCCGTCCACATCTGTGCCGTAAATGGCGATCCCTGCACTGTCGGGACCACGGTCGGTCATGGTAATCAGCATATCGGTCAGCATGGCGCCCAGTTTTGGCTCCAGTGACTTGTCCTTGAGGAACAATCCTACGATTCCGCACATTTCCTGTTTTTCCATCTGGATCGGGATGGATTTTGACTGGTGCAGCCAGAAGTCATCAACCCGATCGTTTTTAAAGTACTGAAACACCTGTTGGGGTTCACATGTACCCATGCTGCTCCAGCGGTTGCATCTTGCAAAAACGCTATCATCAAAGAGAAATGTTTTCAACTCACAGGAATGTTTTTTTCTTTACAGGCAAAAGAAAAGGGCGGATGCGATCGCTGCATCCGCCCTTTTTTAATCAGTTGATCTAATAGCGATCAATACTCTTGTTTGAGTGCTCTGAATTGAAATCACGTTCAGCGTCAGCCAGTTCGTTGGCTTCCACTTTTGCCTGCATTACGTGAAACCCGATCCAGAAGATCACTCCCAGAATGACCAGGATCACTTCGGTTCCCTGAAAGGGATAGATGGCGCCGACATCCTTCAGATCGACAGCCCAGCTTTCCATACCATTGGTAGACATGCTCTATCCTCCTTATTTCTGGGCTGAAGCGAGTGCACGCTCAGCGTTGGTGACATCATCGACCGCTGCCTGGTAAGCAACCTCGCTGTGGTGATCGAGGCCCTGCAGCTCAGCTTTCGCAGGTATCCGCAATATGCCCATGCCGGCCATGATCTTCGAGACGATGTACGCGGGCAGGAAGCCAAGCACACCGAACATGATGATGGCGCCAATGAAGTTACCCAACGGATTGATCGCAGCATAGCCTTCATATGGTGAAGACGGCTGGCCCCAGAGCATGAAGCCGGCAATGGTCACACCGATGAAACCGGCGTACCCGTGTACCGCTACTGCGCCGACTGCATCGTCGATCTTGAACTTGCGTTCGACCCAGTAGTGCAGCTTGTAGGCACAGTAGGTGCCGAAACCAGCGATGAACATGGCCTGGATCGGGTGATACAGATCGTTGCCTGCAGATGCGGCAATGATACCGGCAAGGCCACCGGAATATGTCCAGAACGGATCGCCCTTGGACACGATGTAGGCAACCAGCAAACCGCCAGACAGCGACATCAGGAAGTTGAAGGTGATGGCACCGAGTGTGGTTGGTGCCAGATAAATGTTGGTGGCTGTCCATGTAACGCCGGTAATTTGTCCGTCAATAACTTCAGGCGAGATGATCGGAACGTTGCACGCTGCATAAAAGCCCCAGAAGCCCGTATAGATCAGGAACAGGCCGATGGTAACCAGCCATGGATTGTGCGGAGGGATATCGCGCGGTGTACCGTCGGCAGCAAACTTGCCAAGGCGCGGTCCGAGAACCACCAGAACGCCCAATGCATATCCGCCTGCAATTGCATGAATGACACCGGATGCGTAGGCATCGTGATAGCCCAGAACCTTGACCATCCACCCGGCATAGTGCCAGCCCCACGATGCATCGATGATCCAGAATACCGAACCAATCAGCACGGCATGAATCCAGAACGCTGTCGAGCGAATGCGCTCGATAACCGAACCGGAGACAATTGAGGCTGCAGTCCATGAGAACAACAGGAACGCTGCCCAGAATACGCCGGTTATCCGATCACTCAGGTTCGTCGCCATGGTTGGCGACCACGGTGCGTTGGCCGATCCGTCTTCCAGCCCGCCGATGAAGCCCGGGCCATTTGGAAATGCCCAGTAAATCCACCAGCCGAAGAAGAAGAAGGTGATGGTGACCAGCGGGATCAGCATCGTATTCTTCATAAGGGTGTGCATGTGGTTGCGGCGGCGGCTTGCTCCTACCTCATACATGCAGAATCCAACATGGATCAAAAACATGAAAACCACCGTCACCCAGTAGTAGAACTCGGTGAATACGGTGGTGAGTGCTTCAACATTACTCCCCATTTTTCTGCCTCCCAGCAATTTTGTCTTTATGACAATTATTTTGTTTCATCAAAGTGGAAATATGCCTGTCAGTAATAAAAGTTGAATGGAGAGGTTGCCTGCAGACCAGACCACTGTCAATATGTCGCATCA
Source organism: Anderseniella sp. (assembly GCA_041690095.1). Lineage (GTDB taxonomy): Bacteria > Pseudomonadota > Alphaproteobacteria > Rhizobiales > Aestuariivirgaceae > Anderseniella. Next base: position 432 of record JBDNEZ010000056.1, on the reverse strand, counting down.
AACATGTCAATGTAGCTGTGGATGAAACTGAAGCAACGTGAACATCGAAGTTGAGTTTTTTGCCGTTTGCGGCCGCAATTGTCCCGTCGATCTGAAGCTTTGCGATTTGGACTGCATGGTCCCAGTCGGCGCTTGTTACGGGGCCGGGTACGATTTTTGTTGAATCAACAAAGAATCACAAACCGCATTTCATCTACGGGTTTTAAGCCGGACGTGCACTTGGGTTGGCTCTGTGCATGCCATTTTGGAACTTTACGAATTTTGTGGATATGAAATGATCGACAGATAGCGCGCCGGCAGCTTGATGTGGGTCTGGGGGCCGTGCGGTGCATCGGCATCAAAGAAGAAGCTGTCTCCGGGCTGCAGGATGAACGTCTTGTCACCGTGCCGGTATTCAACTTCACCTTCCAGCATATAGATGAATTCGATCCC
>JBDNEZ010000055.1:0-19038 GCA_041690095.1 Anderseniella sp. | reverse complement strand
CCAGATGCCCCAGGGTCTGTCCCATCCATGCCAGCCGAATGCATCCAGAGTGAAACCGAATGCACTCCAGAAGAAGAACAGCATGGCTGGGAAGTAGAGCAGCAGATACAGTGTTGCATCGACCGTGGCCTGGGTTTTGGGAGTCCAGTTCCGGTACAGGAAATCAGCCCTAATGTGCACGCCACGCATCAGCGCATAGCCGGCAGCCGCCATGAACAGCACGCCCCCGAGCATCCGGCTTGTATCATAGACCCAAAGGGTTGGGCCAAACCCCAGCGAAATGGCCAGTTCATTGTAACCATAATCGGTAAAGACGGCGAACAATTTGCGCGAGACGACCTCGAATACCATCGCAATGATGAGAGGTATCAGCAGAAAACAGGTGATCCGGCCGGCCCATAGGTTGAGCACGTCAATTGACGCTGTAATCGGCCTCTGCCAGGGCGTCATGTCTTCCGGTGTTTGTCCGGGTTCTTCCGCACGTCGCTCTGCGATCAACTCGTCGGTGATGTCGAGCTTGCCAATTTCCTCAGCCATTTTCCGCTCCTCCCAGAAAGTCCTGATAGTTGATTTCCTTATGTGAACTGGCCGGTTTCTATGCCCGGTCTGCACATGCAGAAACGTTGACGGGCATCCCGCAGGATGCCCGCCGATCCGTTATCGGATTATTGCTTTTTCACGCTGTCGGCAAAGGCCTTGCCGAGCGCTGCGTTGGAGGCTTGCGAACCGGCCCAGTACGGTACTGCGATTGCAGCAAAGTCCTTCTGAGACTGCCAGACCTTGGCAAAGAACGGGTTTTCCGCTGCGTTCTTCTCAAGAGCAGCCTTGGCCGCGCCCATATATGCCGGGAAATAGTCGGCTGGTGTGTCATGCAGAATGACGCCGTCTTCTTCCACAAGCTTCTTCAGAGCCTTGCCGTTTTCGTAGATGCGGTAAGACATCGATTTTGACAACGATGCGTTGGCGGCAACTTCCAGAGCCTTTTTCTGAAGGTCTGTGAGGCTGTTGTATACGTCACCGTTGATATACAGATCGGCATTCACCACAACCTGGTGCAGACCCTGCAGATAATAGTGCTTGAGCACTTTCTGGAAGCCGAATACCGAGTCAGGTTTCGGGCAGCACCACTCGGCGGCATCGATCGTGCCTTTTTCGAGTGCCGGCAGGATATCACCGCCACCCATGGCCACTGACGCAATACCGATATCCTTGTAGGTCTGGCCCGGAATGCCGGGAGGCGTGCGGAACCGATACTTGCGGAAGTCGGCCATGGAGTTGATTGGTTCCTTGAACCAGCCGAGTGCTTCCGGTCCAACAGGTTGCAACATGAAGCCCTTGATGTTCATGCCCATTTCTTTCCAGAGCTGGTCATACAGCTCTTTGCCGCCAGCATATTGGAACCAGGACAGAAACGCGATGTTGTCGATGCCGACTCCGGCACCGGCAACCGGTGAACCAAACAGCATGGCAGCCGGATGCTTTCCTGACCAGTAATGGGTCCACGCAAACCCGGCCCCAATCAGGCCCTTGTCAACGGCGTCAAGTGTTTCCTTGACACCGACAACGGCGCCGGCAGGAAGCACTTCAAACACAACTTCACCACCTGTCAGGTCCGATACATCCTGAGCAAAGTCCTTCAGCATTGTCACTTCGTCAGCCGTTGCTGAAATCACCGACTGGATGCGGATAGTCGTTTTGGCTTCGGCAATTTGCGGGGCTGCCGCAACTGTTGCCATGAGGGCGATACCGGCGGTTGCCTGTATCATTTTTTTAAAAATCGACATGGTTTTCCTCCCTTATGTCGTTCTCTTAACACTTTAGGTTCGTTACTGACCGGACCCGGTCCGGCCAGCGTTCTGCTTGCAGTATCTTCAGGCAGTCGTTTGGCTGCCACAGGGCCTGCAACCTGTAAATCTCTGCATCACGCGATCCCCGTGAGCTTTAATAATCCGTGCGACGGATCCAGAAGACCGCGATACATCATTTCACTTGCAACATATAACAGCACGGCAAGACCAAGCCATGAAATCCAGGGGTACCTGGTCAGAAGTCTCATGATCAATGTGGCAGCAAACGCCATCAGCAGGATGGCGAGGCCAAGTCCGAACACCAACTTTTGGGTGTCTCCGTCGGCAATCGCTGCAACCGCAAGAACGTTGTCGAGAGACATGGAGACATCGGCAACGGTGATCGACAGCAGCGCTGACATCATGGTGCGCCGCGGCGCACCTGTATAGCCCTGGCTTTCGTCTTCTGCGAGTTCCAATGCGTCAACGGCGTGTTCTTCAGTGTGTACGCGCAAGTCCTGATAAAGCCGCCAGCATACCCAGAACAACAAGCACGCACCGATGAACAGGATGCCGGGTATGACCAGCAGCTTGGTGGCTACAATCGAGAATGCGATACGCAAAAGCGCGGCGATGACCATGCCGAACACGATGGCTCGCTTGCGCAGTTTCGGAGCAAGCCCGGCTGCTGCCATGCCGATGACCAGCGCGTTGTCGCCTGACAGAATGATGTCGGCGATAACGATCTGACTGAAATCGATGACGTGTTCCCACATTAGCGAGTGTCCTCACGAATGATATCACTTACTCGTTCGCCGATCATAATGGCAGGCGCATTGGTGTTGCCGGAAACGATTTGCGGCATAATCGAGCAGTCCGCAACACGCAATCCCGACACCCCCCTGACGCGCAAACGCTCGTCCACAACCGCCATCCTGTCGTTGTCGGGGCCCATTTTGCAGGTTCCGGTCGGATGGTAGATGGTGGTGGCAGTGTCGCGCGCCCAGCTGAGTAATGCATCATAGTCATCATCGGCAATTGCGGCGCCCGGCGCATGTTCTTCGGTGATCATATTCGCCACCGGTTGCTGTCTGCAAATTTGGCGTGCAATCCGGATACCCTCGACAATGGTTTCCTGATCAGTCTGGGTTGCAAGATAATTCGGGTGAATCTCGGGATGATCGTTCGGATTGCTGGATTTCAACACCAGTTCACCCGTGCTTTCCGGGCGCAATTGCAAGACAGATGCTGTGAAGGCGTCAAAACGGTGGGTGCCTTCAGTAGGATTATCAGCGCTGAACGGCTGGATGTGAAACTGAATGTCAGGTGTTTCAAGTTCTGGTCGGGTCTTCAGATAGCCGGTTCCCAGACTGGCGGCCATGGTCATCGGGCCAGTACGTTTCATAACATATTCTACACCGATCATGGCCTGATTCCAGATTCCCCGGGTGCGCGTGTTTATGGTTGGAACGGAGCATTTGTACACCGGGCGTGCCTGCAAATGGTCTTGCAGGTTTTTGCCAACGCCCTCACATGCATGGACAACGTCAATGCCGTGTTCGGCCAACTGGCCGGCAGGGCCTATCCCCGAGAGCATCAGGATCTGCGGTGATCCGATGGCGCCTGCGGACAGGACGATCTCTTTGCGGGCCTTGATGACAATTGACCGTCCGCCTCGTTCGCCCTGAATGCCAATGGCGCGCTTGCCGTCAAAAACCACCTTCTCCGTCATTACATTGGTGAAGATTTCCAGGTTCTTGCGGTCACGAATGGGCTTGAGATAAGCCTTGGCCGCTGAGCAGCGTAATCCGTCATGAGCAGTTAGCTGAAAATACCCGACACCATATTGGTCGGCCCCATTATAGTCGGCATTATAGGGGAAACCTGCATTCTGCGCGGCTTGTATCCATGCGTCCACAATCTTCCAGGACTTGCCGGAATGAGTAACGGAAAGCGGACCATCGCCACCACGAAGCTCGTCTTCGCCATCTTCCCAGTTTTCGGAGCGCTTGAACAATGGAAGAACGTCTTCCCATGCCCAGCCCGCATTGCCCAGTTGGCGCCAATGATCATAGTCCTGAGCCTGACCGCGAACATAGAGCAGGCCATTGATGGAACTGGAACCGCCCAGGGTCTTGCCTCTGGGCCAATTCAATTGCCGGCCGTTGAGGCCCGGATCAGACGCCGTCCGGTACATCCAGTTGAGGGCCGGATTCTGGATTGTCTTGAAGTATCCGACCGGAATGTGAATCCACGGTGATCTGTCGCGCCCGCCAGCCTCGACCAGGGCTACGCTGACGGACGGATTTTCAGACAGGCGCGCAGCAATGACACATCCCGCAGAACCGGCCCCAACGATCACATAGTCAAATTCCAAGGCACGCTCTCTTAATTATTGAGACTTTTATTATTGTTTTTTGACAATAAAACCATTAAACTGATCTTGTCGCAAGCTAATATTAAGATCGGGCAGTTTATAAATGCCCCGAGAAATCGCTGTCGTGAGCACGGGGGATAGCATTATGACAAGTGAAGCAAAAGCATCGCAAATCGCCGACAATGACAGGGTACCGACAAACCTGCGCTTGTTGCTGATAGCAGAGATAGTCGCAGAGGCCGGTCGACCGTTGTCGCCAAGCGAGATCAACAAGCATCTGGGCTTGCCTAAGCCGTCCATTCACAGACTTTGCCAGACTTTGGTGGCGGAGGGCTATCTGGCGCCGGATTCCGATCCGCACCGGTTGCGGCCGGCACGCAGGCTACGGCGTATGGCTGCCGGATTATTGTCCACCAGCGATACGACAATTGCCCGCCACCAGGCGCTGCAGGAAGTCGCACGCAAGATCAATGAGACCGTTAATCTGGTTGTTCCCGATGAAGCCGGTATGCGTTACCTCGACCGGGTCGAAACCGAATGGCCGTTCCGCATTCAGTTGCCTATTGGCAGCAATGTACCGTTTCACTGCACCGCGAGTGGCAAAACCTATCTGGCCAGCCTGCCGCCGCAACGCCGTGCGCAGTTTGTTGAAATGCTCAAACTCGAACGTCACACCGGTAACACCCACACCACCGTAAGTGGTTTGCTGACTGAACTGGACAAGGTGGCAAGGCAGGGCCATTCGGTGGATCGCGAAGAATTTATGAGCGGTATGGTCGCCGTTGCCGTGCCGATCTACCTGTCCGGTGACCGGTATTTTGGCGCACTGGCTTTCCACGCTCCAACGGTGCGGGTGAGTCTGATGGCGGCAGAACTGCATTTGCCGGTGCTCAAAGAAGGGGTTTCAAAATTGTTGAATGTCCTGTTTGATTGAAGGCAGGATCTGGTCACATAACCAGTGTGGCCTGTTCAGGCTTTTTGCCTAATGCGATCAAACCAGGATCTTGTTTTCATGAGTTGGACGATGCCGCCGGAATGGACCCCGCACAAGCGCACCTGGATGGCATGGCCATGCAATCCGGACGTCCTGGAGTTTGTCGGTTCGCCCGACGCCGCCTACAAGGCATGGTCCGGCGCGGCCAACGAAATAGCCCGGTTCGAACCGGTCACGATGGTTTGCAATCCTGGTGAGGAGGCAACTGCGCGCAAGTATCTCGATGCGGCTGTCAGCATAGTTGAGCGCGAGCTTGGCGATAGCTGGATGCGAGACTGCGGGCCGACATTTGTGGTCGACGGGCAAGGCGCACTTGGCGCCGTCGACTGGACATTCAATGGTTGGGGTGGCCGCACTTTCCCGGAAGGCTCCGCCGATGCACTTGTTGCAAGGTTCGTTGCTGAAAAGACAGGTGCTACACGTCTGCCATCACTACTGGTGAACGAAGGCGGTGGAATCCACGTCGACGGCGAAGGCACATTGCTGCTCACCGAAACCGTTCAGATGAACCGTAACCGCAATCCAAACTGGACGCGCGCGGAAATCGAAGCTGAAATGCATGGCAAGCTGGGAACAACCAAGGCCATCTGGATGCCGCGGGGTCTGCAGGCCGACACCTCGGATTCCGGCACCGATGGTCACGTTGATACGCTGGCCTGCTTCGTCAAACCAGGCGTAGTCGTAGTGCATGGCCAGCCTGATCCCGATCATCCGGACTTTGAAACTGCCGGGGAAATTGAAGCCATCATGCGCGCAGAGACCGACGCTCGCGGCCGCGCAATCGAAGTCATAGTGCTCGAAGCGCCAAAAGAGCGCTATGAGCACGGTGAGCCTTTGTCCTGCTCATATGTGAATTTTTCATTTGTGAATGGGGGCGTTGTGCTTTGCGAGTTTGATGATCCGCAGGATGAGTCGGTGTCGGGCATTTTCCGGCGGCTGTTCAATGACCGCAAAATCGTGTCGGTTCCGGCGGTGGATATTTTCAAGGGCGGAGGCGGAGTGCACTGCATAACCCAGCAGGAACCACTGTGCACAACCAATGGAGGCTAAGGTCAGATGCGTAATGTAACACTTGCTGCCACGCAGATGGCTTGCACGGATGTAGTGTCGGAAAATGTCGAGCGTGGTGAAAAGCTGGTTCGCGAAGCTGCTGCCAAGGGGGCCAATGTGGTCCTGCTGCAGGAGCTGTTTGAAGGCTGGTATTTTTGCCAGGACGAGTTGCCGGAGTTCTATGCCCGCGCGCTGCCGGCCAGGGGTCACCCCACAATTGAGCACTTCAGAGGTGTTGCGAAAGAACTTGGCGTTGTACTGCCGGTTTCGTTTTATGAGGAAGCCGGCAATGCGCGGTTCAATTCGATTGCGATCATTGATGCTGACGGGACAGACCTGGGTATCTACCGCAAGAGCCATATTCCGCACGGTTCAGGTTACCAGGAAAAGTACTACTTCTCTCCAGGTGATACCGGTTTTAAGGTCTGGGAGACATCGTTTGGTCGTCTCGGGGTCGGCATTTGCTGGGATCAGTGGTTTCCTGAAACAGCCCGGTCTATGGCGGTGATGGGAGCAGAAATGCTGTTTTTCCCAACCGCGATCGGATCGGAGTTGCTGGATCCTTCGTGGGACTCGGCGGCTCACTGGCAGCGGGTTCAGCAGGGACATGCAGGCGCCAACCTGATGCCGCTGGTCGCGTCCAACAGGATAGGCACCGAGCCGGGCCGCAACGGCACCGAAATGACATTTTATGGATCATCATTCATTGCCGACTTTACGGGAGAGAAGGTGGCCGAGGCCGATCGTGCGCGCGAGGCCGTTTTGACCCACACATTTGACCTGGATGATCTGGCAGAAAAGCGTGCCTATTGGGGAATTTTCCGTGATCGGCGCCCGGAACTCTATGATCCCATCATCTCGTTGGATGGCCGTTCTTCCACTTTTGGCCGGCAGAGGTGATCTGCACGCCGCACGGGTCAGAGCGTTATTTGTTTGGGATTATACCAGATATCAGTAACAGCAGCCCATTTCACCGGAGCGATTTTTTCTGCCGGCAAGGCGCGTGTCGCGCCGTGGTACATGTACCACAAGCGGCGCGCAACGTAGCTGGCGGGAAAAAGCGCCCGGCCCTTCGGGTGGGTCATAGCGGCCCATCGGGTGCGTTGCATTGCTTGCCGGATGCACCACATCGCGCTGCGCACCGCGCCTAGAGCAACATGGGTTCAATTTAACCCATGTTGCTCTAACACTTTGGAAGCGATCAGGTTTATGAGTTTTGGTTGATTCAACCAAAATTCATCCTGATCTGCCCGAATAAACCGCTATGATCCCATGAAATGAGTCGCTGTTACTGAGATCTGGTATTAGACATCAGTGATGACAAATGCATTGCTCTCATTGCAATTTCGTGGCGCGCTCGCAATCGCCATTGGTGCTGGCCTGTGGGGCCTGTTCTGGATCCCATTGCGCTATCTGTCCGAAGCCGGGTTTGGTCCGTTCTGGTCCGCCGCGCTGGCTATGGGATCTGCACTGCCCGTCGCTGTGCTGGCGGCTGCACGATGGGGTAAATGGCGTACCGAGCACATGCGCTGGATGGCACTTGTCGGCATCGGCATCGGCGTATCCGAGGTCTGTTATTTCTATGCGGTTGTTTCAACCGATGTCGTCAGGGCAATTTTCCTGTTTTACATGCTGCCGATCTGGGCGACCCTGATTGATCGCGTGGTGTTTGGCATTCGGCTCAATCCATGGCGGGCTTTTGCCATTGTGCTGGCATTTGCAGGCCTTTGGTTGTTGCTCGGCGCCGATGGCGGTCTTCCGGTGCCCCGAAATGCCGGCGACTGGGCGGGTCTTGTAGCGGGATTCTTCTGGGGTACGACCCTTTCACTGGTGCGTGGCCGTGCTGAAGTTGATCCCTACTGGAATGTGGCATCGGCAATTTTTTGTGGAACCGTTTTGGCAGCGCTGGCAGCGTTGCTGATCGGCAACGTTGGATTGTCCGCGGGCACGTTTACGCCGACACTTGCTTTTGCAGTGCTGCTATTTGGAATCATTGCGTTCTGGCCATCGATGATCGGCCAGTTGTGGGGGGCACGCCTCGTGCCGGCAACCCGTGCTGCATTGCTGACCATGACAGAGATTGTCGTTGCGACCATTAGCGCCTGGGCGTTGATAGGAACCTCGATGACCATGCTGTCGGTAGTGGGCGGGCTGGTTATTGTCGCAGCCGTGCTCATCGATATTTACGGCAATGCGGAGCATGCGGCTTAGGTTCACAGCACAGTACGGACATATATATTTGACGGGTCAATAATCAGTTCCTTTGGTATTACCTGCGCTCAACGGATTTTTCGCAAGGTCGCAGAAGATTGAGTCACCGAAGCTGAATTTTCCTGAGTCGGACCGTTTCAACCGTGTCGGGAGACACTCGCATGGATAATTCGCCGTTTGCATTGCTGAAATCGAAACTCTTTCTGCCGCTGTTCATCACCCAGGCGCTGGGGGCCTTGAACGATAATGTGTTCAAGAACGCTCTTGCCATTTTGCTTGTGTATCGCCTTGCTGCTGAAGCCGGGCTCAATACTGCAGTACTGGCAACGGCAGCCGGTGGGGTATTCATCCTGCCGTTTTTTCTGTTCTCCGCCACTGCCGGACAGATCGCCGACAAGTATGACAAGGCGGTGTTGATCCGGCTCATCAAGCTGGCTGAAATTGTCATCATGGCATTTGGCGCTGTGGCATTGTTTTCAGGCGATGTGTGGTTTCTGTTCTGCGTGCTGTTTCTCATGGGTACGCAGTCAGCATTCTTCGGCCCACTGAAATACTCCATATTGCCGGTGCATCTGAAGGAAAGTCAGTTGATCGGCGCCAACTCGCTTGTTGAGGCCGGCACATTCCTGTCCATTCTGGCCGGTACAATTGCCGGCAGTCTGTTGATTTTGACGGGCTCAGGCATTGTTGTGGTCTCGGGTCTGGTTTTGGCGCTCGCGGGCCTCGGTTATGCGGCGAGCCGCTTTATCCCCGGTGCACCTGCTGCAGCTCCCGACTTGAAGATCAACTGGAATATTGTTGCCGAGAGCTGGCGGATGGTGGCCAAGGCGGCATCGGCCGGGTTTTCACGTCTCACTATCCTTGGCATATCATGGTTCTGGCTGGTAGGCGCTATCCTGCTGTCGCTGTTCCCGGCAATTGCCGGCGATCTGCTGAAGGGCGACGAAACCGTTGTCACTCTGTTCCTGGTGCTGTTTACCGTCGGCATCGCCATCGGCTCGATGTTGTGCAACCGTCTGCTGAACGGGCAGGTGACCGCAATTCTTGCCCCGTTTGGCGCACTCGGCATTGCCATATTTATTACTGATTTTTCATTCGCACTGATCAATTATCAGCCGGCGGAAAGCGGCGAACTGATCGGCGGCCTGACATTCCTGTCTGACTGGAGCCATCTTCGCATAATGGCAGACCTTGTCGGCGTGGCATTGTGCGGCGGCATATTCATTGTGCCGCTGTATGCGATTCTGCAGGCAAGGTCTGACGATGAGGATCGGTCGCGCACCATTGCCGCCAACAATATTGTCAACGCGTTCTTCATGACCGCAGGGGCAGGAGTGGTTGCCGGGCTGATTGGGGCAGGGGTTGGCATTCCCGTTGTTTTGATGGGTATCGCCGCGATGACCTTCATTGTCGCGATCTATGTGTGGTGGGCTATTGCCTGACCGGTCCTCGCAGCATTTTATGCTGTCGGGGCAGCAAATTTTGTATATCAGCCTGCCTGAACAATTAGTTTCAAGACTTGCGCGTTATATTATTCTGCAAGATTGGTATGAGATGGGCCAGTAGCAAAAATGGTCGGACCAATTGCGGAAAACAAGGATCAGGCAATGAAAATCACGGACTTCAATACACTCACATTTGATTGTTACGGAACGCTGATCGATTGGGAAACCGGCATGGTTGAGGGCCTGATGCCTCTCACTGCCCGCGTTCAGCGTGAACTGAAGCGCGACGAAATTCTCCAAGCCCATGCCCGGCATGAATCATCGCAACAGAAATGGACGCCGGCAAAGCGGTATTGCGAACTGCTGTCTGTTGTCTACAAGCGCCTGGCAGAAGAATGGGGGGTGACGGTGACATCTCAAGAGTGTGCAGCCTATGGCCAATCCGTTAAAAATTGGCCGGCTTTTTCTGACACTGTCGGTGCGTTGCAGTATTTGAAAAAGCATTACAAACTGGTCATCCTGTCGAATGTCGACAATGAAAGTTTTGCAGGCAGCCAGGCGCGCCTGAATGTTCAGTTCGATGCGATCTATACCGCCGAGGACGTCGGGTCTTATAAACCCTCTGATCGCAATTTTGACTATATGTTCGACAAGCTGAAAACGCTTGGTGTTGACAAAGCCGACATCCTGCATACGGCTGAAAGCATGTTTCATGATCACGGCCCGGCCAATCGGCATGGCCTTGCTTCGTGCTGGATTTATCGCCGCTTTGAACAGGAAGGTTTTGGCGCAACCATGAACCCGGGTGATATGCCGAGATATGATTTTCGTTTCAACAGCATGGCGGATCTTGTCAAGGCACATCACGAAGCGCTGGGTGCGTGAACTGTGTGACGGGCACTGGAGTTTGACGAGTTGAAACAGCATGGCGGGCTGTGTTAAGCCGGAGCTGATTAATCCGGAAAATCACCCGATCAGATGGCATCATCTAGTCGGGTAAAGTTGCTGGATCGCAAAGTGTTAGAGCAGTTTTATCCATCGATTCGGCTGAATATTGCTCAATTGGTGTGTGAGCGTTATTTGGGCCGCGACAGGCAGTCACGCATGGATTTGGCCAGGTTTCGTATTAGGTTGAAATACAGATCGGGGCCATCTTCCAGTGTTGCGCCGAGAGGATCCAGAACGCCGGATTTTGCATGAGTTCCCTCGGTGACAACTGCAATTACCTTCGGTGCAAATTGAGGTTCGGAAAAAACGCATAGCGCCTTGGATCTGCTCAACTTTGACTTGATCTCCTGTACGCGTTCTGCCCCTGGCACGACTTCGGGATTGACGGTGATGGATCCGGCAGCGGCCAGATTGAAGCGGCTTTCGAAGTACTGATAAGCATCATGAAACACAATGAAGGGCCTGCCCTGAACCGGGGCCAGCATAGCCGAAGTCTCGTTAATCAGCGCGTCGAGATTGTTCCGAGTTGTCTTGGCGTTCGCCTCGTATCGACTGGCGTTTTCCGGATCAGCCGCACCCAGTGTGGTGGCAATCCAGGTGGTTAGAATTTTCGCGTTTTCGGGATCAAGCCAAAAGTGAAAATTGAACTCTTCACGATGATCGTCAAGTTTGATTTTATGGTCTTCTTCGAGGCCGTCTCCGGTGTGAGGCGTTTCGTCATGTTCCTCAAAGGCGCCGCCCTCGCGTTGCGCAAGCATGCGCAGGTCAGGGGTGTCAACAAGTTCGATAGACACCGCCTTTTCCCCAATGGTTGCCACCGGTTTCTCGAGGAACGCCTCAAACTCATGTCCTATCCAGAAGATCAACTCGGCGTTCTCAAGCAGGGTAGCCTGGGACGGCTTCAGGGCAAAACCGTGGGGTGAGCCTGCTCCAGTTACAATGAGATCTGGCTTGCCGACCCCTTTCATGACGGCCGACACCAGGGAATGAACCGGCTTGATTGATGCGACCACTTTTGGTTCTGCATGTGCATTGCTTACTGCCAGAAGCAGGATGAAAGCAGAAAGTAGTCCGGTTTTTCGTGGCGTCATGTCATGGCCATCCATGGTGTTGAATTTCAATAATATGTAATGATATAACTTATCATTGTGTAATGATATAACATGTGTAGTATGCTGGAGCAATACTGAATGTTGAGAGAGTCGGGCTGACGTGTTGTATACAACTGATCCCTTGTTGCGATTGTCAAATGCCGGTGTCGAACGTGCTGGCAGATGGCTGGTGCGCGGCGTCGAGTTTACGCTTTCCGCTGGTGAGATCGTGACCATGATCGGGCCGAACGGCTCAGGCAAGTCGACCACTGCTAAAATGGCACTTGGTGTTGTCGCGCCTGATGAAGGCAGTGTTGTCAGGCGAAAGGGCCTGGTTGTGGGTTATGTGCCGCAGAAAGTTGCCATCGACTGGACTTTGCCGCTGACCGTAGAGCGCTTCATGCGGTTGACGGGGAAGGTGCCGAAACCGGCAGCGGATGAGGCAATGCAGGCCACTGGTGTTGTGCACTTGCGACATGAAGAAGTGCGTACCTTGTCGGGCGGCGAATTCCAGCGTGTCATGCTGGCACGTGCCATTGCCCGCAAACCTGATCTGCTGGTGCTGGATGAGCCGGTGCAAGGTGTGGATTTCGCAGGCGAGATTGACCTGTACGACCTGATAAGTCGCATTCGGGATCAATTGAATTGCGGCGTACTGCTCATCTCTCATGATCTGCACGTGGTAATGGCCGCGACTGATCGCGTGATTTGCCTCAACGGTCACATGTGCTGCCAGGGAACCCCGACCGCAGTGGCCTCAAGTGAGGAATACAAGGAACTTTTTGGCGCACGTGCCACATCGGTACTGGCGGTTTATGAGCACAGCCATGACCACACTCATATGCCGGACGGCAGAGTGCGCCACGCTGACGGTTCAATTACAGAACACTGTCATTCCGAGGATGGACATCATCATGATCACGATCATGATGACGGTCCCGGCGATGCCGGTAGCGACCAAAGCCTTGGAAGGTCGGGCAATGCTGGATGATTTTTTCACGCGCGCAGTGGTGGCCGGTATCGGCGTTGCGCTGGTTGCAGGGCCCCTGGGGTGTTTCATTGTATGGCGGAGGCTGGCCTATTTTGGCGATACGCTGTCGCATGCTGCCCTGCTCGGCGTAGCGCTTGGCCTGTTATTGGAGGTCAACATCACGCTGGCAGTTTTTGTGGTATCGGCATGTGTGTCATTCGCGCTGCTGTTGCTGCAGAAGCGCGCTACCTTGTCGTCGGATGCGCTGCTTGGGTTATTGTCCCATTCCGCATTGGCGCTTGGTCTGGTGGTGCTGGCTTTCATGACCTGGGTGCGTATTGACTTGATGGGCTTTCTGTTTGGCGACATTCTGTCGGTTTCACGTACCGATATTGCGGTTATCTATCTGGGCGGGCTGTTGGTGATTTCAATTCTGGCATTGATCTGGCATCCGTTGTTTGCCGCAACGGTGAACCATGAACTGGCCCAGGCGGAGGACATGAATCCGGACCGTGCCAACCTGATTTTCATGCTGCTGATGGCAACGATCATCGCAATTTCCATGAAGATCGTCGGCGTGTTGCTGATTACGGCCATGCTGATTATTCCCGCTGCAACGGCGCGCCGGTTTTCGACAGGACCCGAGCAGATGGCAATTCTTGCCGGGTTGATTGGAATTTTGAGCGTTGTGACAGGGCTGTTCGGCTCGCTGAAATTTGATACACCGTCCGGGCCGAGCATTGTCGTGGCTGCGCTGGTGCTGTTCGTTCTGTCGCTACTGTCGGTCGGCAGGCATATGGCGAAACGCCCGGATGCAAAACGGATTGTGACTGACAAAGGGGCCGCGAAATGACGGTTCATGCGCATGATGAAAGCGATCTGACCCGCAATCAGTTGCTTGTCCTTGATACGCTGTCGCAATCAGGCGGGCCGCTTAGCGCCTACTCAATTCTCGACCAGTTGCGCGATCAGGGATTTCGCGCGCCGCTGCAGGTGTACCGTGCGCTGGATAAGCTGGTGGAATTCGGCATGGTGCACCGGTTGGAAAGTCTCAACGCATTTGTGGCATGCCGTCACCCCAGTTGTGATGCGCATGAAACCATCGCGTTCACCATCTGTGACGGGTGCGGCCAGGTATCTGAAATCAGTGATGATACAATTTCCGACAGGTTGCAATCACTGGCCACGGACACCGGTTTTGCCTTGAAAAAGTCCACCGTCGAACTGCGCGGCATTTGCCATAAATGCCAGAACGCTGTGCGAAAGGTCATGTAATGTCGGCACAAGTTGATCTGGTCGAATTTCGCAGTGAAGTACGGGCGTTTCTGAATGATAGTCTGCCGGCGCGGCTTGGCAATAAGGTGCGACTGGGGCAGCGGCTGACAAAAGCCGATCACGAACAATGGCACTCGATCCTGAATGCAAAGGGCTGGCTTGCTGTCAATTGGCCTGCAGAGTTTGGCGGTACCGGATGGACGGCTCACCAGCGCTTCATCTTTGAAGACGAGATGTGTGCTGCACACGCACCCAGAATAGTGCCGTTCGGTTTAATGATGTTGGGGCCGGTGCTGCAGAAATTCGGATCACGCGCGCAGCAGGACCGGTTCCTGCCCCGCATCCTGACTGGCGAGCACTGGTGGTGTCAGGGATATTCCGAACCCGGCGCCGGTTCGGATCTGGCGTCATTGCAAACCCGCGCGGTCCGTGAGGGAGACCACTATGTGGTCAACGGTCAGAAAACCTGGACCACACTGGCCCAGTACGCCAACTGGATTTTCTGTCTGGTGCGCACAGATCCTGATGTGAAACCGCAGGCCGGTATCTCGCTGCTGCTCATCGATATGTCCAGCCCCGGTGTAAACGTGCGCCCGATCCGGTTGCTGGACGGGGAAGCCGAGGTCAACGAAGTATTCTTCGACGATGTCAGAGTACCTGTTGAAAATCTTGTCGGAGCGGAAAATCAAGGCTGGACCTATGCCAAATACCTGTTGACCCATGAGCGTACCAATATTGCCGGAACCGGGTTTGCCAGGGCCGGGCTTGATGCTGTCAAACGCATTGCAGCTCAAGAAACCGCGGGCGGCAAGCCGCTCGTTGAAAATCCGCATTTTGCAGCGCGCATGGCGCAGGTTGAAATTGACCTGATGGCTATGGAGACGACCAATCTTCGCGTCATTTCGCAGGTAGCTGCCGGGCAGGCGCCGGGCGTTGAAAGTTCCATGTTGAAGATCAAGGGTACGGAGTTGCGCCAGCAGATCAATGATCTGGCGAGACGGGCAGTTGGACCATATGCAATTCCGTTCGTATCCGAGGCGCTTGATGAGGGGTTCAACGAGCAGCCCGTCGGGCCGGAATATGCAACTCCGGTAGCTGCACAATATTTCAACAATCGCAAACTGACGATTTACGGTGGTTCCAATGAAGTGCAGCGCACGATCATAGCAAAACAGGTACTTGACCTGTGAGTACCGAGAACCAGACCAGCTTCGGAGAAACCGAAGAGCGCAAGATGTTGCAGGACATGCTGCGGCGGTTTCTGTCCGATGTATATTCGGATGAACAACGTAACGCTTCACTGGCAACGCAGCATGGAGTGTCGCCGGAAATTTGGTCGCAATTGGCCGGCTTGGGCGTTCTGCAGGCATTGTTTGGCGAGCATGTCGGCGGGTTGGGCGGGCATGGTTATGATATTGTAACAGTGTTTGAGGAAATCGGGCGAGCCGGTGTAGTTGAGCCGCTGCTTGAAAATGCGGTTCTTGCAGGCGGCCTGATTGCGGATCTCGGGACACCTGATCAACACGCGCTTGTGGAAGCCGTAATGTCAGGTCACCATCAGCTTGCCTTCGCGCATGCTGAGCCTGGCAGCCGCTATGACCTGTCTCGCGTTACAACGATTGCCAGGTCAGGTGGACGTGGATTTGTGTTGAACGGTCGCAAGGCCGTGGTCTCCAACGGTGGTTTTGCGCAGTCACTGGTTGTAAGTGCGCGAACCGCTGGTGAAGCTGAGTCAGAACGTGGCATCTCGCGTTTTCTGGTTCCCGCGGACGCACCAGGTGTTTTGACACGCTGCGACCCGAAAATAGATGGCGGATACGCAAGCGAGATCGAGCTATGCGATGTCGAACTGCCGGGTAAAGCCCTGCTGGGTTCATTGGGGAGCGCGTTTCCGGCAATCGAGGCGCGGGTGTGCATGGCGATTGCCGCCGTTTCGGCAGAGGCATTGGGCGCGATGGAAACGGCCAGGGACCTCACCGTAAGCTATCTTCAGACACGAACCCAGTTTGGCCGTCCGATCGGCAAGTTTCAGGTTTTGCAGCACCGCATGGCGAACATGCTGATCGAGATTGAACAGGCGCGATCTGCGGTTCTCAATCTGGCTGCGGCATTGGACAAGGGACGTGCTGAACGTGAGCGCAACGCCAGCGCGACCAAAAACCTGATCGGCCGGGTAGGGCGGCTGGTGGCAGAAGAGTCCATCCAGATGCATGGTGGCATCGGCATGACACAGGAATACGCGCTGGCTCACTTCGCCCGCCGCATGGTCATGGTGGACCATGAGTTTGGCGACACCGACCATCATCTGGAGCGTTTCATCGCTTTCTCACAAGCCCGCGGGCCGCATCATGACCAGTGAAAAAACAGCCTATTGCGATGATCTTGGCGATCGGTTGATCATTTACAACTCCAATGTGGCCAACCGCAATGCAATCACCCCGCAACTGTATGACGTCATTTCGCAAGCGCTCGACCTGGCTTCTGAAACCGATCGGATAAAGTCCGTGATATTTACAGGTGTGGGAACTTTCTTCTGTGCAGGCGGTGATTTGAACCGGATCAGGAACCGGCGTTTCGAGTCCCTTGAACATCGCAAGACCCATATCGAGACTCTCAATCACGTCATTCGCAAGTTCAGGGCGTGTCCCAAACCGGTCATCGCGGCGGTTGAAGGAGGTGCAGCCGGCGCTGGTGTCTCACTGGCCTATGCATGCGACTTCATCGTGGCTAGCAGGACGGCAAAGTTCACGGTCTCCTATGTCAAGATCGGCCTGACCCCGGACGGCGGCATCACCCACCGGCTGATGCAGATGCTGCCACGGCCCCTGGTCAATGAACTTTGTCTGTTGGCAGATCCCATTGGCGCTGAACGCCTGTATCAACTGGGTGCCTTGAATGCTCTAAGCGAGCCCGGTGCGGCCATGTTGGATGCATCAGCAATCGCTGATCGTCTGGCAACATCTCCAACCAGTGCGCTTGCCCGTATCAAGGCAATGTTGAATGTGGCGGAACAGTCCACTCTCGAAGTACAGATGGACATAGAGCGTGATCACATGGCTGCTGCAGTTGCCGAAGATGCGGCAGTGGAAGGCATTACTGCGTTTTTTGAAAAGCGTAAGCCTGATTTCCCCGGCGCTGGCGGCAGGTAACGTTTGTGTAATTTGATTTGCCGATCCAACTGACGTTTTAGGGTTTCATGTCCACCAGCCGAAATGCTTTATCCAGAAAGCTGCCGAATTGAATGACACTTGTGCTGCCGGCTGCGGGTGTTCCCATATGGTGCCATAGATGAACCGCTTGTGTCGAAGCGGGAAGGGTGTTGAAAATATCGTCCCCGCCGGTGTACAATTTGCCTGCGTCTCGCCAACTGACCGGATAATATGCGCTCGGCGGTTGTGCATTGAATTCAAGATTGTACCTTTGAACAGAATTGGTCAGCAGGTGCGGACCATAAATGCCCCATCGGTATTCGCCTGCAGCCAGCGGCGCCCCGGCGGCCTTGCGCAATTGCAGCCAGGTTCGGTGCAAGGGGGGATACCAGAACGGTATCGGGTGTGACTGGGTTGTGAAGTCGCACAAGAAGTCGGTTAACTCACCTGGAGGCAGCCGCAATACGGCCGAGCCGATCAACTCCTCATCCTGCCACGCCATCATGTAGCCGTCGTGAGACGTCAGCGGTTTGAGGATGAAAACATCGGTATCAATCCACGGTCCAAGCTGTTTTTCAAACAGAAGATACCGAAAGCGGTTTGAAGACAGGGAGGGGCTGCCGCTGTCTCGGTGCCGGATGATTTCGGTTCGGGGCAATATGTCGCCTGCATCAGCGGTTTCGATTTCTGCCGGCAGATTCTCCGGCCGGGAATAGCAGAACAACCGGACCTTATGGCCTGCTCTGACCGCCGAAAGCAGGCAAGCCAAATGAACCGGAGACAGTTTCGGTCCGATCCACAGGGTGTTCAGTTGAGTTTCCACCGTTTGCATCAGGTCGCCCAGCCCAGTTGGGAAATGAGGCCAGGATTCACAAGGCTTTGCGAGGAAGCATATCGCGCTGAATGCTCGAACATGAAGGTTGCGCCAGCCGTTTCGCCAAGATTTTCGAAGTATTTCGCCTGTTGTTTATTGTTGTTCCAGTGATCCAGTTCAAGCAGGCGATTCTTGTCGGTCAGTTCAGGGGCGTTGAGAAATTTGAAATGCAGCAATGCACCGCGTACAGGCGAAGTGTTTCTTATGATCGGATCAACTTCGTGCGACGTTCGCATGCCGGCATCCGGCGTCCATCGCATAAGTGGAACCTTGTGAAGATATGGCAACATGTGGCTTGCGTCCGACTGGCTGAACATGGTGCGGGCTCTGGGCCCGCCTGCAATCGCCAGGGCTTTCCCGGGGAATAGTGATTTCAGAAAGGACGGTTCACGGCCATACCCGGTTGCATCGAACATCGGTGATGCATCAATCATGCTCGCACCCGCCACGAATGTGTGTTGGTCGGTGCTGCCGTCATCATACATATCCAGCATGAGGCATGGCAGGGCATCCAGGTCTGCCCGCTCAAGCAATCTGGCAAGGTCGGCTAGCCTGTGTGTTTCGCACTGATCATAGACGAGCAACTCATCAAGGTCGGCGACCACCAGCCACCTGTTTCTAAGGCCGCACAGGTCGACTGCCGCATTTATCCATCGGCTGCCGAATCCAGATGCCGAATAACTGCTCGCAGTGCTGAAGACGCTGCAGTCTGGTTGGGCCAGAGCCACCTCGAGCGAGCCATCGGTTGACCCGTTGTCGATCAGCACAAATCCACTCACGCCCAGACTTCTGTAGTGATTGAGGAAGTCGTCAATTCTCGCACGCTCGTTCTTCATGACGGCGATGCAGGCAACACCGCTGCGCAGT
>JBDNEZ010000054.1:0-12445 GCA_041690095.1 Anderseniella sp. | reverse complement strand
GCCTGCGGCGGCACATGCGAGTCCGACGGGGGCAAAATCGAACATGGAGTATGATGCGCCAAGCGGTTCGCCGTTGAACGTGGCGTTACCTCGAAACTGCGCAATCACGATGTTGGTCGGGGTGCCGATGAGGGTTACCATGCCGCCCAGAATGGTGGCAAACGAAAGCGGCATCAGCGTCACAGCACGCGATCTTTTCGCCTTGTCGGCAGCCTGCATGTCCACCGGCATCAGCAAGGCAAGTGCTGCCACATTGTTCATGAAGGCGGACAGCGCACCGCCAACCAGCCCCATGATGGCGATGTGTAGCTTGATGCCGCGTTGGGCGGAGATGATGTTGCGGGTCAGCAAGTCAACCGCGCCGGATTGAGACAAGGCTCGCGACACAATCAACACCAGGGCAATGATGATGACAGCGGGGTGGCCAAAGCCTGCAAAGGCGGTGTCTTTGTCGACGACGCCGACAATAACGGCCAGCGCCAGCGCTGAAAACGCCACCAGGTCATAGCGGATGCGCCCCCACACCAGCAGTGCAAGTACGCCGCCCATGATGGCGAAAAGTATGATTTGTTCGTTGGTCATGTCGCGCCGTCGTTAGAGCATCATCCGATCAGATGGAATCATCTGTTCGGATAAAGATGCCCGATTCCAAAGTGTTGGAGCAATTTTATCCATCCACATGGATGGATATTGCTTTAGCGCTTGCTGCGTATTTGCCAACTGCCTAAATCAACCCGGGTATTTGGTTACAACGATGAAGTCGGTCCCTTTACCGGTCTCCGGTCCAAGGCCGGTATCGGAAATGGCAACCGAAGAATTTGGCCCGAGCCGGTATTCTATACGCTCGCGCACATCGTCGGGGATAGTGAAACGCAAAAAGGCGTCCAGCCCGGCCCGCGATGACTCATGTTCAAGGCTGACGGACAGCCATTGTGGAGATGTTTGAGCAACCTGCTCTTCCGGCAATGTCAGCAGATGCGCCCCCAATGGTTCACCGGCGCCCTTGAGCGGAATGGCAGTATCGAACACGGGTTTGTATCCCTGCCGAACATACAGGTGCCCTTCGGGGTAATCCTCCGAGCCGCCGGATGTGCGCAGCGCATGGTAGGTGGCCTTGTTGAGAACGCCATTTGCCAGCAATTGTGCAGACTTCTGGAAATCATGAATCGCCTGCCAGGTGTTGCGCCCGACATAGCCATCCGGTGTGCCGGCCTCAAACCCCAGCCTGTTGAGTATTTTTTGCGCGTTGAGGGTTTTTTCGCGGCCGGTCAGCCGGGTGAGCAAAACCCGCAAGGGTGATGGTTCAGCCAAATCGACATATTTGCGCGCTTCTATGTTGGTTGCGGGTTTGAACAGGCCGGCGTGCTCCACGCCTACCGGGTTGGCAGGCGTGTCGGCAATGATGACGTGCCGGTCACTGGTTTCCAGTTCGAACAACTGCTTTGCAAATCCGTCCGGCATCCGCACGCAACCGTGTGAAGCCGGATAACCGGGCAATTTACCGGCATGCAGTGCAATGCCGCTCCATGTCAGTCTCTGCATGAAAGGCATTGCCTCACCTTCATACAGGTTGGACCAGCGAAATTTGTACTTTCTCAGTACCGAAAAAATGCCGTGCGGTGTTTCGTTTCCGGCTTTGCCTGATGAGATCGGGCTGAAGCCAATCTGACGTTCACCCGAATAGACCAGCATGGACTGTTTCCGGATTGAAATCAGCACCTGCAGTGTTTCAGCCGTGGATGGCGGCTTAATGGGGGTAAACTGTGGAACCGGGCGCACTTTCGCGCCGGGCAACCTGTGGCGGTTGGGTGGAGAACCGGCGGCCAGTGCGGCCCCGGCCGTCAACATCAGGCAGGCGTTCGCAGAGACGCCTGTAAAAAGACGCCTTCTGCTTATGCCAGCTGGTTTGCTCAAGCAAAGGCTCCATGACAGTGTTTGAATTTTTTGCCGGATCCGCACGGGCACGCCTGATTGCGCGCCACCTGTCCCCAGGTTTCCGGGTCTTGCGCATTGAAGCCTTCGGGTTGGTCCGGAGCAGGAGAGATCGCGGCGGACAGCAATGTGCCTGGCGGCAACTCATTGCCATGTTCATCGAAATCTTCAATGAACATGTCAGGCAGATCTTCGTCATCCGGGAACATACCGTCTGCGCCGTTCTGACTGATTTCCACCCGCAGAAGCTGCCCGGTCACGATGGCGCGCAGTTGCACGATCATCTGTTCAAACAGGGCAAAACCCTCTGTCTTGTATTCATTGAGCGGGTCGCGCTGACCATAACCACGCAGAGCAACCGCCTGACGCAGATGCTCAAGGGTAATGATGTGGTCGCGCCACAACTGGTCCAGCGACCGCAGCAACACTTCCTTTTCAACGTATTCCATGATTTCAGCGCCATATTTTTCGCGCTTCTCATCATACATTTTATCGGCTGCGTGCATGACCCGTTCGCGGATCTCTTCATCCGCAATTCCTTCTTCTGCAGCCCAGTCCTCAACCGGGAAATCAATTGCAACAACCTCGCGCAATTTCTCCCGCAATTCTGCTGAACGCCATTGTTCCGGATAGGCGCTTGGCGGGATGAATTCCAATACGGTTGCTTCCACCACTTCGTGGCGCATGTCGTCTACCGTGCCGGCAATCTCGTTGCCGTTCATGATGTCGATGCGCTGCTCGAAGATGACCTTGCGCTGATCGTTCATCACATCATCGTATTTCAGAATGTTCTTGCGGGCATCGAAGTTGCGTGCCTCGACTTTCTGCTGGGCCTTTTCCAGCGCCTTGTTGATCCACGGATGAACAATCGCCTCGCCTTCTTCAAGACCCAGTTTCTGCAGCATCGAGTCCATGCGTTCAGACCCGAAAATGCGCATCAGGTCATCTTCCAGGGACAGATAGAAACGCGACCGTCCAGGGTCGCCTTGACGCCCGGAGCGGCCTCGAAGCTGGTTGTCGATACGGCGACTTTCATGGCGTTCAGTGGCCATGACGAAAAGACCGCCTGCATCGATGGCTTTCTGCTTGAGCATTTCGATTTCAGTTCGAATTTTTGCTTCAGCGGTATCGCGTTTTTTTCCTTCCGCCATATCGCCAAGCTCGATGGCAACACGCATATCGGTATTGCCGCCAAGCTGAATGTCGGTGCCGCGGCCAGCCATGTTGGTGGCAATTGTTACTGCACCTGGCACGCCGGCTTGAGAAATAATCTGGGCTTCCTGTTCATGGTAGCGTGCATTCAGAACATTGTGAGGAATCCCAAGTTCCTTGAGATGCTGGGCGAGGTACTCGGATTTGTCGATCGAGGTGGTGCCGACCAGCACCGGCTGTCCGCGTTCACGGGCATCCTTGACGGCCTCGACAATAGCGTCGAACTTTTCGCGGACGCTGCGGTACACTTCGTCATCTTCATCACTGCGCCGGACCTCGACATTTGTCGGCACCTCAATCACGTCCAGCTTGTAAATGTCTAGAAACTCGTCTGCTTCAGTGGCCGCTGTGCCGGTCATGCCGGCGAGTTTTTCATACAACCGGAAATAGTTCTGGAAGGTGATGGACGCAAGCGTCTGGTTTTCCGGCTGAATGCGGACCTGCTCCTTGGCTTCGATGGCCTGATGCTGACCTTCTGAATAGCGTCGACCCGGCATCATTCGACCGGTGAATTCGTCAATGATGATCACTTCATCATCCTTGACGATATAGTCGCGATCCTTGACAAAAACCTTGTGCGCGCGAAGCGACTGATTGACGTGGTGAACAAGCGCAATATTTTCCACGTCATACAGCGAGCCTTCAGTCATCATCCCGGACGACTGCAGCAATTGCTCAATGTGTTCGTTGCCCGCTTCAGTCAAGGTGACGGACTTGGTTTTCTCATCGACCTCGTAATCTTCTTCCACTAATTGCGGGATGATTGCGTCGATCTCGGTATACAGGTCGGAGCGGTCTTCCAATGCGCCAGAGATAATCAACGGGGTGCGGGCCTCATCGATAAGGATGGAGTCCACTTCATCGACAATTGAAAAATAATGCCCGCGCTGCACCATGTCCTCAACGGCGTATTTCATGTTGTCGCGAAGATAGTCGAAACCCAGCTCATTGTTGGTGGCATAAGTCACATCGCAGGCATACTGGTCACGGCGTTCGTCGTCTTCCAGGCCATGTACAATCACACCGACCCGCAATCCAAGAAATTCATAAACCTTGCCCATCCAGGCGGCATCGCGCTGGGCGAGATAGTCATTGACCGTGACGACATGCACCGACTTGCCTGAAATGGCATTGAGATAAACCGGCAGGGTTGCCACCAGCGTCTTGCCTTCACCGGTTCTCATCTCGGCAATGGAATTGTCGTTGAGCACCATGCCACCGATCAGCTGTACATCAAAATGGCGCAGGCCAAGCGCCCGCTTCGATGCTTCACGGACCGTGGCAAATGCGGGGACCAGTAGATCATCCAGCGAGGTTCCATCGGCAAACTGTTGCCGGAACATGTCGGTGCGTGCCCGGATTTCATCATCGCCAAGTGCGGCAAGTTCAGGCTCAAGTGCGTTGATTGCGTCAACACGGGTCTGATATTTTTTGACCTTCCGGTCATTTGAGTTGCCGAAAACCTTGGCAGCTATAGAGCCCAGTCCGAACATTTGGTGTCCTTAGAATTGCGTCTTGTCAGACCGCTGAAAGCCGTTCCTGGCCTATTAGCCGTCCTTGTTTCAAGTAGCGGTAATCAGGTGAGAACCATGCCGCATTGTTTAATCAACTTGTCTGCATGCCGCAACAGGTGTGGCAAATGGGTAACGTCTGCAAGAAAAATGTAGTATGGAAACATCGAACTATCAGGCATCAGAGGTTGTATTAGCGGCAGATAGTGTGGATAAGCGGCTGTTTCAAGGCAAAAACATCGGTTTTGACAAGTTTAGCGGAGGCAACTCACAGATCGATAGCGCTCTTGAATATCACAGCGAATGTACGCATTGTGCAGCGCATTGATGGCGTTTGTCGTCTGCGAGACATATTGAGGTCATGTAGAGTTGGCTTAATGTCGCCTGAATTGGCGAGCATTGACCTGACATGATCGGGTGAAATTGATCTGGATTCTCGGTGATCCAGTTGCTGCCGTAAATGCAGCAGGCAGTCCAAGAGGTTGGTTGGTTAATTATGAGAACGTTTTGTTTGAAGCTGGTTTTGGGGTTGGCAACAACAGCATTTGTTGCGGGTTCGATCACCGCCGGTGCACAAGAAGTCGACAAGATCATCGCCAAGGTCAATGGCTACAATATCACGACATCGGAAGTCGCGCTGGCTTCTGATGATCTACGGCCACAGTTGGAAAAGGTGCCGGCAAATTTCAGATTTGCGTTTATCGTTGAATATCTGATTGAGCGTCACTTGCTTGCCCAGGAAGCGGTGAAGGCAAAAACGATTGATTCCGAGGAATACACCCGCCGGTTGAAATATTATCAGGCCAAGGCGCTGCGAGATGCCTATTTTACCGATAACCTGGCCACGTCGGTTACCGAAGACGCCATAAAGGCCATCTACGAGAAGGAAGCGGCAAAGGTTACCGCCGAAAAACGCGTGCGTGCACGCCACGTTCTGGTGAATTCCGAAGAGGATGCCAACAAGGCGATGGCTCGTCTCGATAAGGGCGAAAAATTTGAAGAAGTCGCCAAACAGATGTCTCTGGACGGATCGCGAGATTATGGTGGCGATCTTGGTTTCTTTACTGCCGGTGAAATGGTGCCGGCGTTTTCCAAGGCAGTATTTGCGCTGAAAAAGGGTGAAGTTTCAAAACCGGTAAAAACAGATTTTGGGTGGCATATCATCAAGCTGGAAGACATTCAGGAAGGTGGTGCCCAACCGTTCGATCAGGTTAAAGACCCGATCCGTCTGGTGTTGCTGCGCAAGGCGGTTCAGGACAAGATTCTTGAGTTGCGCCGTGTCGGTACAATCGAAATTGTGGATGAAGACCTTAAACGACTGCAGGAAGAAGCAGCAAAGAAGCGTCAGGCGCTTGATGCCTCCGGCGAGGTACCCAGTACAGTTGGGGGCGCCGCTTCGCAGACGACAGGCGGCAAGTCCAACAAGGGCGATGCTCAATAGCTGAATTGGCGCCTTGACGCAGTTCTCGACAGGTAGTTTCCGGTCCGCGAAGCCAGTTCAGGTTTTGCGGACCGATTGTTTTTGAGCAACCTGCTGCCGATCGATTGATAAACCCGACAGGATGGGTCAATAGTTAGCTCCTTTGGTATTACCTCATCCAGATCAACAGCGCTTCAAAGGGACTATATACCATGGCCAAAGCTTTGCCACTCTCACCGCTTGCACCAAAGAGTTTTGCCGATTTGCCGGCGATTGAAGGGGTGCGCCTGGCGACGGCGGCAACCGGGGTCAAATATCACGGCAGGGATGATCTGCTGCTGTGCGTGCTGGCCAAGGGATCAACAATCGCCGGGGTGCTGACCAGATCAAAGACCTGCTCTGCACCTGTGGATCTGTGCCGGGCGCATCTGCGCACCGGCAAGGTGCGCGCGATCGTGGTCAATGCCAGTAACGCCAATGCGTTTACCGGCAAGGCCGGGGTACGGACCGTACAGGCGACTGTCAAACAGGCCTGCAAGGTTGTCGGTTGCGAGGCGTCGGAGGTTTACCTGGCATCAACAGGTGTGATTGGCCAGCCGCTTGACCCGGTTCCGATCACATCGCGACTGCCAGACCTGCACGAAACCGCATCAGGTGATGCATGGATGGCTGCAGCTCGCGCCATCATGACAACCGACACGTTTCCGAAACTCGCAACTGCCACGGCAAGGCTGGGTGGCAAGCCGGTTACCATCAACGGCTTTGCCAAGGGCTCGGGCATGATTGCACCGGATATGGCAACGATGCTTGGCTTTGTCTTCACCGATGCCGGCCTGCCACGCGGGCTGCTGCAGAAAATGCTGTCGGATGCGGCGGACCGCAGTTTCAATTCGATTACCGTTGATGGCGACACATCAACTTCAGATACCCTGTTGTTGTGCGCAACCGGCAAGTCGGGCAACGCTCCCAAAGGCATTCGCAGTATCGAAGATGCTGCATTGAAATCGTTCAGGAAGGCACTTGACGCCGTACTGCAGGACCTGGCGCATCAGACGGTTCGCGATGGTGAAGGTGCCAGCAAGTTTGTCTCCGTAACCGTGACAGGCGCTGAAAATGATGGCGCTGCACGCCATATCGGCCTTGCCATTGCGAATTCACCGCTGGTCAAAACAGCCATTGCCGGCGAAGACGCCAATTGGGGGCGTATTGTCATGGCGGTCGGGAAGTCCGGCCAGGCAGCGAACCGTGACAAGCTCAAAATTCGCATTGGGGGTCTGCTGGTTGCTTCGAAAGGCAGTGTTGATCCCGGCTACGACGAGCAGAAACTGGTGCCGCACATGCAGGGCCAGCAGATCGACATTGCGGTTGATGTGGGGGTCGGCAAGGGCAAGGCGACCGTGTGGACCTGCGATCTGACCCATGGCTACATTGATATTAACGGATCGTATCGAAGCTGAGATGCTGGTTGCAATTTGGTAACCCTGTCAACACAAAGGGCACAGGTGATCCCTTAATCCGTAAACTTCATTCAACCCTGTTAACTCTTCTTCGCCAAGGTGGTTCACGGACATGAACGGAAAGAAGCTCGTTCTCGTCGTTGCCTGTGCACTGGTCGATCCGGACGGTAGAGTCCTGATAGCCCAGCGCCCTCAGGGCAAGACCCTTGCCGGACTGTGGGAGTTTCCCGGTGGCAAGGTCGAACCCGGAGAGCAACCTGAAGTCGCGTTGATACGTGAACTGCAGGAAGAGCTGGGCATCGATGTAACGCAAGCCTGTCTGGCACCAATGACGTTTGCCAGCCACGCCTATGAAGATTTCCACCTGCTCATGCCGGTCTATGTATGCCGCAGGTGGAATGGCGAGGTTGAAAAGCGTGAACACAGCGATATTCGCTGGGTCAGGCCGAACAGAATGCGCGAGTTTCCCATGCCGCCGGCAGATGAGCCGCTGATTGCTCATTTGATCGACCTGCTCTGACAGGACACCGGTAGCACCCCGTTCAGGTTCCAACACAACCGATCCGCCAGGCAAGGCGGGCAGTGTGGTGAGTACAGTGAGTAACGGGGAAGTTAAGCGGATGTTCAATTCAAAAGCAGATACAGCGCAAGCCGGGCGTCGCCCGGTCATGCGGGATTACACGGTTCTGGTGCTTGGCATGTCAGCGGCCATTATTGCGACCCTTGCAGTTATTGGCGGAACCCTGGGAAGCCTGTAATCCCGGTACCTGATTGTGCAGCAGGAGCAATTTAATCCATCCATCCATACGGGCGGATAAAATTACTCCAATACATTGGAATCGAGCACCTTTGTCCGAACAAATGATTCCATCTGATCGGATGATGCTCCAGCAGGTGCAACGCACCCGGCTGCTCAGCGTGCCTGAAAATAATCAAGCGGGATTTTCAGATAACTGCGACCGTTGGTTTCGGCATCGGGTTTACGGCCGCCGCGAATGTTGATCTGAAGGGCCGCCAGCATTAGTTTCGGCAGTGGCAAGGTCGCGTCACGCGCATCGCGCACCGCACGGAATTCTGACTCGCTTGGCGCATCTTTCAAATGAATGTTGCTCGCCTTTTGCTCGGCCACTGTTGATTGACAGGCCGCCTCACGTCCGGCAGGCGCGTAGTCGTGACCGACAAACACCCGTGTCGTATCCGGCAGGCTGAGGATGCGCTGCAGGCTATCGAACAGCGCCTTTGAACTGCCACCGGGGAAATCGGCACGGGAGGTGCCGCTATCGGGCATCATCAGCGTGTCATGCACAAACGCGGCATCGCCTGCCAGATAAGTGATCGAGGCCAGCGTGTGGCCGGGTGAAAAAATCACCCTTACAGGCACTTCTCCGAGCATGAACTCGTCACCATCGGCAAACAGCCGGTCCCATTGGCTGCCGTCTGTGGGGAAATCCTCGGGCAGGTTGTAGATGTCTTTCCAAAGCTTTTGCACCTGCGTCACCTGCGCACCAATGGCCGTCGGCGCGCCGGTTTGCGCCTTGAACCATGGCGCGGCAGAGAAATGATCGGCATGGGGATGTGTGTCCAGAATCCACCCCAATTCGATTCCGGTCTCGCGGATGTAGGTGAGGATAGACCGGGCGCTATCCGTCGAGGTCGCGCCAGCGGCGGCCTCGAAATTCAGCACCGGGTCGATCACCGCGCCTTGCATGGTTGCGGGGTCGTGGAGCACATATTGCCAGCTACCCGATTGCTGGTCCCAAAAGGCTTTGACGATAGGGGGTGTCATCCTGTTTCTCCGGTTTGTCGGCATGAGTCTAAAGCCGTTTGTGTTTGATTCTAATCGTTTGGAGCACTTTGATTGTTGTTCTGACGCACTTTTTGATCCGAAAACCGTTTCACGATTTTCGGAAAGCGCCTGAGGATCATGGGGTCGATCACATAGCCATGTTTGCCAGCAGATTCTAATCCCGCGGCAGTTTCGTCTCGTCCACTTTCAGTGCGTCGGCGAGGCGGGTTTTGGCGGAACCGGGCCTTAGCGGCTTTGGCTGGCTTTCATGCGGAGACCAGCCGGTGAGATAGATCATCTGGAAGGTGGCGTAAACGCGGCTGTCGGGGTCTGCAAAGGTCTGGTCATAGTGCGCACAGGCCAGTGCCATCAGGTTGGGGGTCACCAGCGAGCGTTGCCGTTCCGCCACTACATTTGACAATCCCAGTGCTTTCAGCTCGGTCATCAATGCAAGGGCATTGTCATAGCGGACTTTGAGCCGGTCGGTGTCGACGACAGGCAGGGCGAACCCGGCACGCTGCAACAGCCCGCCGGCATCGCGAACATCACAGAACGGGGCTACACGCGGCGATGCTCCGCCTCTCAGCACCGTCTCTGCCTGCAGCCAGCTTGCGCGCAACTCATGCAGGCTCTGGCCTCCCAGCATCGCTGCCAGAAGGACGCCGTCCGGTTTCAGGGCGTGGCGCAACCGGGACAGGCTGCCGGGCAGGTCGTTTGCCCACTCGAGCCCGGGGCAGGCGAAGATGCAGTCGAATGCTCCGGACGCCAGGTTCGGACTGTTCAGGAAAACCCGACCTCCTGCCAGCGCGGAAATTTCACTTATGATGCAGTCATCGGGCAGCTGCGGTTTGATGGCGTCGACAATTCGGGATGCATCATGCGCGATGATTGCGATGTGCGAAAACCTGCGCGATATGCTTTCGAAGCGGTCAATCAGCTCGGATGCAGCAATATCGTCCAGAAAGCCGGGCAGATCGCCGCTAGCTGCTGCGCGGGTCAGATTGCGATACAGGGCTGGCTGGTCAAACAGGTCAGGTATGTTGGCGGCAGGTATGGTCATGGCCGCCAAATTGGGCGAGCGCTGCAGTTTGTGCAAGTGCGCAGTTGGCGTCATAGTGTCATGGCGGCGCGAACCATGCGCTGACGATTGGAAGGTAGCAGCACGGCCATGCAGGAGACTGTCTCTCATATTGTGCGTGCCGGCAGGCGATTTGCCGGCGATGTGCTGGATATGGTTTTGCCGGTAACGTGTTGCGTCTGCGAACGCACGGTCTCGGGTATCGGTGGATTGTGTCAAACCTGCTGGTCAGATCTGGACATGATATCGCAACCGGTATGTGACGCCTTTGGCACGCCGTTTGTGTTTGATGAAGGAGACGGAGCGGTGTCTGCCCGCGCAATCGCCAACCCGCCGGTGTGGAACAGGGCGCGTGGTGCCGTCATGTTCAATGACTGCTCACAACAGCTGGTTCATGCGCTGAAATACCGTGACCGGCATGAAGTAGTACGCTCAATGGCGCGCATGATGCTGCATGCCGGTCGCGATGTTATCGCAGGAGCCGACGTGATTGTACCGGTGCCGTTGCACCGCTGGCGTCTGTGGTCGCGGCGATACAATCAAGCGGCTCTGCTTGCCATCGAGATTGGCGGGCTGGCAGATATCAGCGTTGAAACCGGTTTGATCAACCGGCAGCGCAATACCCGGTCACAGGTTGGTCTCGGCCAGGCGCAGCGCAGCCGCAATGTGAAGGGCGCTTTTTTGGTGCCTGAACCTGCGGTTCCCGTGGTACTGGGTCAAAGGGTGCTGCTGGTAGACGATGTCCTGACATCAGGTGCGACCGCAGATGAATGTGCCAGAGTACTGCAACGCGCTGGCGCGATTCACGTGGATGTGCTCGTTTTCGCGCTTGTCAGCACTCAAGGTTGATATCATATCTCTGAGTTCATGACCCATTCCATATGAGCGCAACACCACTGGAATTAACCGAGATGAAGCCTGTAACGATTTATTCAATCATGATGTGCCCCTATTGTCTTGCCGCAAAGAACCTGCTGTCGCGCAAGGGCGTGAAATATGATGAGATTGACGTGACCTTTGCACCGGGTAAACGCGCCGACATGACCTTGCGCACCGGAGGAAAACGCTCGGTACCGCAGATATTTATTGGCGATGACCATGTCGGCGGGAACGATGATTTGCACGCACTGGAGCAGGCGGGTAAACTTGACCCGATGCTGAAGGGCTGACATTTTCAGACCCAATCAAACCGTTATTTTCGGAACCCGGAGACTGATGAACACGTCAATGCAAACATCGTTTACCGCCGCCTGCATTCAAATGTGTTCAGGTCGCGATCCGCAAGTCAATGTCGAAACGGTTGCCGCGTTGATACGCCAGGCTGCAAGGCAAGGTGCTGATCTGATCATGACACCGGAGATGACCAACATCATTGACAGTCCGCGTGCGTCAGTCGCAGCAAAAGTCCGCATGGAAGAAAGCTGCCTAGCTGTTGCGCGGTTTGCCGAACTGGCTGCAGAGACGGGCAAATATATCCTTGCAGGCTCCCTGGGGGTTCAGGCAGGAGATGGAAAGCTGGCCAACAGGTCTTTGTTGTTCGGACCTGACGGAGCCGTAGTGGCGCGTTACGACAAGGCGCACATGTTTGATGTCGACCTGCCAAACGGTGAGAGATATCGCGAGTCATCGACGTTTGCGGCAGGTGACAAGGCAGTGTTTGCCGACTTGCCCTGGGGCCGGCTGGGCCTCACCATCTGCTATGATGTACGATTTGCCTACCAGTATCGCATGCTGGCGCAGCAGGGCTGCAGTTTCATTTCGGTTCCCGCCGCCTTCACGGTGCCGACCGGCAAGGCGCACTGGCATGTGCTGTTGCGCGCCCGCGCTATTGAAACCGGGTGTTTTGTGTTTGCTCCTGCCCAGTCGGGACCTCATGAGGAGGGCCGCAAGACCTATGGACACAGCCTGATTATTTCGCCGTGGGGCGAGGTGTTGGCTGACGCCGGCGACGTGACATCCGGCATTGTCATGGCTGATATCGACCCGGCGCAAGTTACCGAGGCGCGTGGACGGATACCGGCGCTGACGCATGACAAGACGCTCAGCGTT
>JBDNEZ010000053.1:0-13055 GCA_041690095.1 Anderseniella sp. | reverse complement strand
AGATCAGGATGAATTTTGGTTGTCTCAGCCATACAAAAGGCCCGCGCTCCGGCCTTCACCGCAGCACGGGCCGATTGAACGGGAAACAGGGAGGCCTCCCCCGTTCAGAACACGCTCTACATTCGCGGCATCACAGATTGCCTTTCGCTAATTCGCCGGCAATGAAATCGGCCTGGCGAAGCGCCAGCGCCACAATCGTCAGCGTCGGGTTTTCTGACGCTCCTGTGGTGAACTGACTGCCGTCGGACACGAACAGATTGCCGATGTCATGGGTTTGGCCGTGCTTGTTCACAACACCGTCTGCGGCCTCTGCGCTCATGCGGTTGGTGCCAAGATTGTGGGTCGACGGGTAAGGTGGCGTGCGGAATGATTTCACTGCACCGGCGGCTTCATATACCGCTTCGCCGCGGCCAAAGGCGTGCTCGCGCATCTTGATGTCGTTGTCATGATCATCAAAATTTACATTCGGCACCGGTAGACCATGCTGATCCTTCTCGGTGGCATGCAGGGTAATGGCATTCGTCTCCTGCGGCATGTCCTCGCCCACGAGCCACATGCCGGCCATGTTTTCATAGTTGTCCATCCACCACGAGAAATCCTTGCCCCACCCGCCCGGGTCCAGGAATGCCGCCATGAACGGCAGGCCCAGCGACAGGGTTTCCATTTCATAGCCGCCCACGAAACCGCGTGACGGGTCATATCGGGCTTCGTCCTGGATGATGCCGGCCATGGTCGTACCGCGATACATGTGGACGGGTTTGTCAAACACCGCATAAACCGACCCGGTCATGTGGCGCATATAGTTCTTGCCAACCATGCCGGACGAATTTGCCAGCCCGTCAGGGTATTTTGACGAGGCCGAATTCAGTAACAGGCGCGGGCTCTCTATCGAATTGCCTGCCACACACACCACACGCGCCTTTTGCACATGCTGTTTGCCGTCCTTGTCGGCATACAGCACGCCCGTCACCTTGCCGCTATCGTCGTGCTCGATCCGGAGCACTTGCGCATTGGGCCGCACCTCCAGATTGCCGGTGGCTTCGCCTTTCGGAATTTCAGCGACAAGTGTCGACCATTTTGCGCCCGACTTGCAGCCCTGGAAACAAAACCCGATCTGCAGGCACGAAGTCCGATCGTCGCGAGGCTCGGAATTGATCGCCATGCGGCCTGTGTGGACTTCCTTGTAACCCAGCTTTTTGGCGCCTGCTTCCAGCACCTTGTAGTTGTTATTGCCGGGAAGACCGGGGATTCCGTTGGTGCGGGTGACGCCCATGCGATCTTCGGCCTTGGTGTACCATTGATCCATTTCCGCCATGTCGATCGGCCAGTCGAGCAGGTTGGCGCCTGCCACTTCGCCATAGCTGGTTCTGGCTTTCCACTCATGTTCCTGGAACCGCAGTGATGCACCTGCCCAGTGGGTCGTGGAGCCGCCAACAGCCTTGACGATCCAGGCCGGCAGACCGGCAAAGTCCTTCGCAACGCGCCAGGAGCCTGACGTGGTACGCTTGTCGAGCCACGATATCTGGCCAAACGACCCCCATTCATCATTCTGAAAATCTTCGGTTTCGTGACGCCCGCCAGCTTCCAGGATGACGGTTTTCACGCCCTTGATCGCCAGTTCGGCGCCAACTGTTCCACCGCCTGCACCGGAACCGACAACAACCACAACGCTGTCGTCATTCATGTCAAATGTCGTCATATCATTGTCCTCCCTTACAGCCAGTCGATGTCATTGCAGCCACGATCGATGTATCCGCCCTTGTCGGCAGATGCACCTTCATAGCCAAACAGCGGCCAGACTTGCTTGTTGTTGTACAAACCTGTCACCAGGTTGCCGCGCACCTTCTGGAAGAAACCGCCGGTTTCAATGGCCTTCAGCAGGGCCACGCGCTTGTCCGCATCGGCGATGCCGGAATAACTGCCGCCTGCGGCCTGGTTCAATGCCACAACACCGTCGCTCAGCATGGTTTTCAGCGCAGCATCATCCTTGGCTGCCGTGTCCAGACCGGACACGGCACTGGCATAGAAGCTGTCTTCCAGCCGGTCATGTGGATAGGTATCGCGCGACATCTGCACCAGGGTTGCAAACGTCTCGACATCAAGATTTTCCGCCGTTGCGGCCCATGCATCATTGTGGCCGTAAACCAACCCGCCGGCGCCTGTTCCGGCAACAATAAGACCCGCGCCGGCAGCTTTCAGCGCGGTGCGTCTGGATATGGTCATGTGTCCGTTCATCTTGGGTTTCCTCCTTGTTTTATTGTTTTGGTATCAGGTGTATCTGCCGTGGCGTTGCAGCACCTCGATCTTGTAGCCATCCGGGTCCTGCAGAAAAAAGAACTTGGCCATCAAGGCGCCTTCGCGATGAAACTCCTTTACATCGGTGGGATTGAGGCCGTGAGCCTGTGCGGCGGCGTGCTGTTCATCGACATTGTCGACCGACACCGCCAGATGGCCGTAGCCATCGCCGTGCTCATAAGGCTCGGTGCGGTCGTGATTGACCGTCAGTTCGACTTCAAAATCGTTTTCCGGATTCTTCAGATAAACCAGCGTGAAGCCGTCAAACTCAAAGCGGTCTGCTATGCTCAGACCCAGGGCCTTGTCGTAGAACTCGACGGACCGAGCCTCGTCGAGCACTCGGACCATGGTGTGAATGGCTTTTGCCACCGGCACTCCTCCCTTGCGGTTTTGTTATCCTGCAAAGGCTATCACCATCGCCGTCCAAGTGGTGTTATCAGGCTACTACACCTGCCAAAAGACTTACCCGACGCGGGCTGCTTGTATTTTGGCGTGCGTATCGCGTGCTTCCTGCGCCAACTGCTGGTGATCAAATGCAGGGTCCAGAAAATTGATGCAGCAACACCTCAGCAGCGAGGCAAAGTTACTTACCTCACCATGAATCTCACAGGCCTCCTCATACAAAGCCGACAGAAACTTCGCCATCGGCATGTTCTGGGCATCAGCCAGTTGTTCCAGCACAACCCAGAACTTGGCCTCGAGGCGCACGCTGGTCGGATGCCCCATCAGGCGAACCGAACGGGTTTCAAATGCATAGTTTGACGGTGATTGACCCGCAAAAATGTGACACATAACAAACAACCTCCCTGTAGCACGAGAGAAACTGCTGGTTTGAAGCAGCCAAATCCGCGCTTTTCGGCCTGTTTCAGACTCTATAACGGGCAATGATGTCTGCTTGTGATGCGGTTGGCAACCATCATGGCTATCACTTTTGCAATCGGCAAATCTGATCAGGCTGCGCCGCGATCCGCCAGCACCGACCAGTCGCCGCTGCGATCATCAAGCACATGAAGTTCGCCGAGTGCAATATCGAACCAGGCACCGTGCGCGGTCACTTCGCTTCGTTGTTCGCGATGTCGTATCCACGGAAACGTCCTCAGATTAGCCAGCGAATGCTCTACATTGGCGCGTTCCACATGGGTCAGGTGCTCATCGTCCGAGTGCCCGTTTTCGCGTTCCACGAACTGGGCCAGGTCGCGTATCTGGGTCAGCCACTGGCCGATAAAGTCACCGCTGGTCAGAGGGCCGGAGCGGTTTACAACGGCCGAAATACCACCGCAGCGGCCATGCCCCATAATAACAATGTGCTTCACGCCCAGTTGTAGGACCCCGAATTCAAGCGCCGCCGAAGTCGAGTGGTGTTTGCCGTCAGGCGCGTACGGCGGCACCAGATTGGCAACATTGCGCACCACGAATACCTCACCGGGGCTGGTATCGAAAACCGTTTCCGGTGCAGCGCGTGAATCACAGCAGGCGATGATCATGATGGTTGGCTTTTGACCTGCGCTGGCCAGTTTGTCGTAACGTTCACGCTCCGCGTTGAAACGGCCTGAGCGAAAATTGGCATAGCCCTGCTTCAACCTGGCCGGAAACTGTCCGTTCGACATATTATTCATCCTCACATCAACGACACGGTGTTCGCCCCGGGCAGCGCCGCGGCTCCTGGCTGTTCCAACCAGTGATTGTAGGTCTGCACACCGCCCGCGTTGCGAACCTTGGCAAGCAGTTCCAAATCAAGCTCGGCATATACCCACTGCGGCCTGTTCAACTCGCCCAGAGCCAGCACACCACCAGCGGGAAAACCTACATCGGATGCCGCATAGATACCTGCCGCACCAACATTCATTTCCACCGGCGGGCACCAACCGGCTGCGCCCACCGTAGGTGAGTGCACCGTGTAAACCTGATTTTCCAGTGCCCGCGCCATGCAACCGGTGCGAACCCGCCAGTATCCGTGTTCGGTTTCGGTGTTGGATGGCGCGAGAATAATCTCGGCACCGGCTTCTGCCAATGCCCGCGACAACAGTGGAAACTCAATATCATAACAGATCAGCAGGCCTATTCTGGCGATGCCGATGTCAAACACCATCAGTCGCTGAGGATGTCCTGCAGAAATTTTCCATGGGTCACGCTCCCAGGGCGTCATCATCAACTTGTGGTACTCGCCACACTTGCCGGCGCCGGTGAATATCCGCGCTACATTGGTTGCATGGCCGTCTGCATGCCGCTGCGGGCCCGACGCTGCAACAATGGCAACGCCATGCTTGGTGGCCAGTCGATTGTGCAGGTCAGCCTGTATCGGCAAGCGCTCGGAAACCGCATCAATCGCGCCCTGAAGATCAGCAGCAGCATCAGCGCCCGCGAGAGCGGCAAGTTCCATCGCGCCATATTCGGGGAACACCAACAGCCTGGCGCCTGCGCCAACGGCTTCTTCAACCCAGCGGGTAATCTTGGCCTCATAGGCGCTTTCAGACTCCAGTTGGTCCAGCGGATACTGGGCACTGGCAATCTTGAGAGTACGCGTCATAGCTGCTTCTTCCAGAACTGCATGGGTTTGAAAGTCTCGGTGGTCTCGCCGACATCCTTCCAGGAATATGATGTGGTTACACCGTCCAGCTTCTCAAAACCCCGCTTGCCCCAGAAACCATCAAGCGGACGATAGTCGTTTGGCCTACCCGGATGATCCTCCGGCCTGACCACACCACAAAATGCGGCATGGGTATAGTTACCAAATGAGCGCGCGTGTGCCTCTCTTGCGTCGAAGAACAGATGCCCCAGTCGGCGCCCGCGATAGTGCGGCAGCAAGAGACGTTCAGCGAAGGAGAAAATCCGTGATAGGTCGAATCCGGCACGCTCAAACGGCTCGCGAGCGGTGTCTTGTGCGTTGAAGGCTGTATAATAGCGATTCATGAGTTTGCGCATCGCGGCTGCGGTCATGTGTGAATTGCCCCTCGTTGCCGGTTTGAAACCTGCTGCGCGTCATAGCAGTGGCAGTCCGACCGGAGCAAGCCGGATTATGGTTTTGAAAAAGCGCGTGGATTTTTCAAATAATCAACACATTAGTTGACTATCAACCTTATTGTTGATAGTTATTGAACATGAGCCAAACCCTGCCAACCAATGTCACGGATATAGCCGAGCGTCGTCTGGACGTAGTGTTTTCCGCCCTGTCGGACCCGGTTCGGCGCGCTATTCTGGAGATGATCGCCGATCGCGGGTTGCTGGTGTCGGAAATCGCGTCTGCCTTCAATATTTCGCTGCAGGCAGTCTCCAGGCATATCCAGGTTCTGGTGCGGGCAGGCCTGGTGCAACAGCAACGCAGCGGTCGCATCAGCCGCTGCCGCATCGAAACAGGACCGCTTTACGACGCCGCCGTTTGGCTCAATCGGTACACCCAATACTGGCAGGATCAGTTCGACTTGCTTGCAACCCTGCTGGATACCGGGCCGGCACCAACTGGAGAGGACAAGAGTTCATGACCGCACACAACCCAGACCTGCGCAAATTGGCTGATCTGCATCAGCGTATAATCGAGCTTCGCCGGCAAATGACCGATCTGATGAAAGCCACACCGCAGGAAGTGCCGGACTACACCTTCAATACCGTTGAAGGCGATATCTCCCTGTCTGCTCTGTTTGACGGCAAGCCGGATCTGCTGATGGTTCACAATATGGGAACCGGATGTACCAGCTGCACATTATGGGCCGATGGTTTCAACGGCATCTATCCTCATCTTGCAAACCGGGCCGCGTTCTGCATATCCAGCCCCGACACACCTGAAACCCAGCAGAAATTTGCAGCTTCGCGGGGTTGGCGCTTCCCGATGGTTTCCCACCAAGGATCCGGTTTTGCCGAGGACATGGGATATCGCGGCGAAGACGGAAGCTGGCATCCGGGGCTGTCGTCTTTCCGCATGAACAACGGCAAGATCACGCGTATTGCGACCACGCCCATAGGGCCGTTCGACGATTATTGCCCGCTCTGGCACATGTTCAACCTGCTGCAGGACGGACCCGACGGATGGCAGCCGCAGTATAAGTATGATTAATACCAAAGGAACTGACTATTGACCCATTTGACCGATTTTTCACGTTTGCTGGCTAGGCATGCTTGTCGCGGTGGTCTGGTTGACCACAAGGGGAGCATAACGACGTCCAGCGAGCGCTAAAAACCGGCCTTCGGTGGGCCAAATCCGTCCATCCAGTGCGTTGCGGCGCTTGCGAGATGCACCGCATCGCGCTGCACACCGCGCCTGCCGGAATGAACGGATTTGACTCCATCAAATGAGTCAATAGTCAGTTCCTTTGGTATCATGCCAAAGGCCGGGCAAACTGCCCGGCCTTGAACAAGATGAAGGTTGGCGGCCAGAGGCCCCTAACCGCGGTTCATAATCTTAGTTATCAAGGAAACTCCGCAATCTGCGTGAGCGGCTTGGATGCTTCAGCTTTCTGAGTGCCTTGGCTTCGATCTGGCGAATGCGTTCACGCGTTACCGAGAACTGCTGGCCAACTTCTTCCAGCGTATGGTCGGTGTTCATCCCGATACCGAAGCGCATGCGCAGCACACGTTCTTCGCGCGGCGTCAGCGAGGCAAGCACACGGGTTGTTGTTTCGCGCAGGTTTGCCTGAATGGCCGCATCGATCGGCAGAATCGCATTCTTGTCTTCGATGAAGTCGCCAAGATGTGAATCTTCTTCGTCACCAACCGGGGTTTCAAGACTGATCGGTTCCTTGGCAATTTTCATCACCTTGCGAACTTTCTCCAGCGGCATGGACAATTTCTCGGCCAGTTCTTCCGGCGTCGGTTCGCGGCCGATCTCGTGCATCATCTGACGCGATGTACGCACGATCTTGTTGATCGTTTCAATCATGTGCACCGGAATACGGATGGTGCGCGCCTGGTCCGCAATGGACCGGGTGATCGCCTGCCTGATCCACCAGGTTGCGTAGGTCGAGAACTTGTAGCCGCGGCGGTATTCGAACTTGTCCACCGCTTTCATCAGGCCGATATTGCCTTCCTGAATAAGATCAAGGAACTGCAGGCCGCGATTGGTGTACTTTTTGGCGATCGAAATCACCAGGCGCAGATTGGCTTCCACCATTTCCTTCTTGGCGATGCGGGCTTCGCGCTCACCTTTCTGCACGGCATGCACGATGCGGCGGAATTCAGGAATCTGCAGGCCGGTATCGGATGCAAGCGAATGGATTTCCTCGCGGATGTCCTTGATCGTATCCTTTTCCTTGGCCACGAAATCTTTCCAGCCATGCTTGGACAACCGCGAGATGCGGCGCAGCCAGTTGGCGTCAAGCTCTTCGCCCTGATATTCTTCCAGGAAGATCTTGCGCGGCACCTTGTGGCTTTCAGCCAGCCGCAATAACCGGCCTTCCAGCGAAATCAGACGGCGGTTGATATCATAAAGCTGCTCGACCAGCGCCTCGATACGCGCCGCATTCAGGGACAGTGATTTCACGTCCTCGATGATCTCTTCACGCAGTTTGCGGTAGCGGCGGCCCTGGGACGGTGAAAGTGCCGTCTTTTCCGAAACCTCCTGATCCTGCAACTTGCGCAGCGATTTATAGGTCTTGGCGATGCGGTCGAAGGTTTCAAGAACGTGTGGCTTCAGTTCCGCTTCCATTGCGGCAAGCGATACATTTGCCTCTTCATCCTCATCATCGTCGTCGTCGTCGGGTTGTTGAGCGGGTTCGAAATCATCAGCCGACAACACATCATCGCCGCTGCTGCGCGACCGGGTTTTGGCACGCATTTCTTCGGCAGCTTTTTCCCGCTTGTCAGCCTCTGCCTTGCGGGCTTCCTTTTCCTTGCGTTCACGTTCTTCTGGCGTCGGGGCTTCGACCTTCTTGGCATCAGGTCCGGCATAGGTGGCTTCGAGATCGATGATGTCACGCAGCAGGATTTTGCCTTCGTTCAATTCATCACGCCAGATGATAATCGCCTGAAATGACAATGGGCTTTCACACAGCCCGGAGATCATCGCCTCACGGCCAGCCTCAATACGCTTGGCAATGGCGATTTCGCCCTCGCGC
This sequence comes from Anderseniella sp., assembly GCA_041690095.1. Lineage (GTDB taxonomy): Bacteria > Pseudomonadota > Alphaproteobacteria > Rhizobiales > Aestuariivirgaceae > Anderseniella. The sequence goes on along the minus strand of JBDNEZ010000053.1, from coordinate 4,716 downwards.
GACAGCAACTCAACCGTGCCCATTTCACGCAGATACATGCGCACCGGATCGTCCGTACGATCAGCCGACGCAGGCGTATTGGATCCTGTCTTGACGATACCGGTTTTTGCAGTTTCGGCAACTTCGGTGGTGTCTTCGGTTTCTTCTTCCGTCTCGACCACATTGATACCCATGTCAGTGAGCATCGCCATGATGTCTTCGATCTGTTCGGAAGTTGTGTCGTCTGACGGCAGCACCTCGTTCAACTCGTCATAGGTCACGAACCCGCGCTGCTTGGCGAGCTTGATCATGCGCTTTACCGCGGCATTGCTGAGATCAAGTACCGGTCCGTCGGCGACTGTTTCAGTCGCTTCTGCATCGTCAGCCGGTTTGTTGGCTGCAGCAGTCTTGGTGGGTGCTGCGGTACTGCGTGCCTGTGCTTTCGCCATGCTTGTACGCTCACTTTTCTGTTTCGCGCTGCATTCGTCCTCTATGTAGAGGGCTGTCACAGCACTATTGATTCGCTCGTTCGGTTTGCATGTATTTATGCGGGATACCCCGTTAAACATGCCTTAATCATCTTCGGCCTGCCGCCAGAGCCGTTCGGTTTGTCTCATCCAAACTGTCACTGGAGCCAGATAACCGGTTTGCCTATCCTGCGGGATTTACCGTTCTACCGGATGCCTCACCGTAACCGTCGATGGTTGCCTCGGCTCCAGTCATGGAATTCAGCTGATCCCTCACCTCGTTGAGATGATTGAGATTTTCCTCGGTTGGATATTCAGCAAGACGCATTTCTGCGCGTTTCAGTTCCTTTTCCAGCGTCACCAGTTTCCGGTTCATCACCACCAACTGCTTCAAGCCCGTGCGGGCATCTGCATCTGCAGCATCCGTACCGGCAAACCAGCAATCATGGTGCCTTGCCTGGGTATCGAGTGCATCAAGAATCGCGCCCATCCCGGTCTGGATTAAATGGTCACGCAAGTCGTGCTTTTCAAGGTTTGCCCCAGAGGCGCACGTATCTATGATTCGTCGGCGCAAAGAGTCAAGCTCGCTTGTTGGCAAATCCATCGAGACCATGTCATCAATCATCTCTTCTGCCAGTGCTGGATGGTTCGCCAAAGTCAGCAAAATCAGTCCCGTCCGGCGTTGTGTGGCTGCGTCATGAACCGGGCGGCCGGCCAGCGCACGAAGTTGTGGTGAGGCCGGGGTTTCAATTTCCCACGGCTCCTTGTGCCAGCGCCCGCGGAAGCCCGCCGATACCCGGGCACCGCCAAACTTGCGGCCCCGTGATTTCTGCCATCCGATACCACCTGAGGCTTGCAGCAAACCCGCTACCCGTTCACGCATATCATCGGTATAGTATTTGCGTACTGTCGGGTCTGCAATTGTATTGACCGTCTGCATGAGATCGGCCTCGAAACGGGCTTTACGTTCGGGTGTCGAGCGGTCATTTCGCGACCAGGCGCGCCGCCACACCATGCTGGCCATGGGTTCAGCTTGCTCAATGGCCTGTCTCACTGCTTCCGATCCGCCGGAATTCAACAGATCATCCGGGTCGAGCCCTTCCGGCAGCAGCACAAACTTCAACGAACTGCCCGGTGTCAGCCGTTCCAATGCAAGGTCTAGCGCCCTGTAGGCGGCCTTCAACCCGGCGTCATCTCCATCAAAACACAATACCGGTTCCGGTGTGATCTTCCACATCAGGGCAAGCTGGTCTTCGGTCAGCGCCGTCCCCAAAGGGGCAACCGAATACGGCAACCCGGCGCGCGTCAGAGCAATGACATCCATATAGCCTTCACACGCGATCAGCGCGCCTGCATCATGGGCAGGCTTGCGCGCCTTGTCCATGTTGTACAAAACGGTGCCCTTGTGAAACAGCGGCGTATCAGGTGAGTTGAGGTATTTGGCCGGTGCATCCCGGCTCATGGCCCGTCCGCCAAAGGCAATCACCCGGCCCCTGGGATCGCGTATCGGAAACATGATGCGGTCCCGAAATCGATCATAGGCCGGTTTGCCGTCGTCCAGGCGGATCACCAGCCCCGCCTCGTCCATCTGGTCGATTGAAATGTCTCTGGCCGACAGCACTTTTGACAGCGCATGGCGATCATTGGGTGCAAACCCTATCCCGAATTCGCGCTGCACCTCGCCGGACAAGCCGCGATCAGACAGGTATCCACGCGCCCCGGCACCTGCTGATGTCTGCAATTGTCCAACAAAGAACTCTTGTGCCAGATCCATTACATCATAAAGATTGGCGCGGCGCTCTTCGCGCGCTTCTGCCTCCGGCGAAAGTTGCGGCAGCTGGAGCCCGGCTTCAGACGCCAGGCGCTCCACCGCTTCGGGAAACGGCACTCCTTCTTTCTGAACCAGATAGGTAAAAATATCGCCGCTTTCCTTGCACCCGAAGCAGTGATAGCGGCCTTTTCGATCCTCGCAGTGAAAGCTCGGGGTCTTCTCTCCGTGAAACGGGCAGCATGCCCAGAAATCACCCTTCCCGGCATTTGTCTTGCGCTTGTCCCATTGCACAGACCGGCCGATGACCGAAGATATCGAAATCCTCGCCCTTATCTCGTCCAGAAATGACTGCGGAAAACGCATGTTCCACCCGTATGACCCAATCCGATCATCAAGATTTAGCACGGTATCAGTATCCAGGGTCAGGACATATTAAACTTATGCAGTCCTGTTTGAAAGGGCGGGGTCTATTTTGCCCCTGACAGCTACCCGTCCCGCCTGATTACATCGTCCGCCATCGGCAGCAGATCGAACTCAACCGGCTCGGGCACCTCGATTTTATCGGTGGAAATTCTCAACGCCCCCAGCACCGGCGAGCCATTGGGAAGCCTGCATGCCATCAACAGGCGCTGATAGTTGACCGGCTCGGGCGGACCTCCTCTGGTTCTGGCAAGGGTAGTGGCAATATGGTCGAATCTTACCGTTCCCTGCGCCAGGGTTTCATCATAAGCGCACGAAACAAAACGATCCGCATCGCTGGACATCAGGTCATTTTCCAGGAATGACCCGACTTCACTGCGCGCCCACACCAGACCCAGCCAGTCTGCCATGGACGACTCGTCGCCAACGTGTATGTAGAGCCATTTTCCCTTTTGTTTGCGGAAGAAAACCATCTTGGGACGTATTTCTTCGATCAGGGGATGTTGGACATTTCCCTCTGATTCAATCCAGGCACGGAAACATTGTTGAATACTGCTGGTACCCAACCGCCACACATCACTCAATTTGTGCTGCCGGCCGCAGAAATACCGGTTGTCTTCCAGTTGCACTGTTACCTGCTGCAAGTGGCCAACGACATCAACACAACCTGTAACCCAGTCTTCCATCTGCCTGAGGGTCCAGTTGGCATTTGTCAGATGGCGCTCGCCGTCTTCCGTCAAGCTGTACCCCTTGGGACCCGGCACCAGCAGATCGCAACCAAGCAGTTCTTCCAGTTGGGTAATGTGACGTCGCACTGTCTGGCGGGTAACACCAAGCTCGCTCACGGCGCCAGTCAGGTTTTCGATCTGCGCAAGCACGACGAATGATCGCATCATCTCGGCCATCATTGGCGGAGTGGATACGGCTTTCCGGCTGGATTTGTCGCTCTTGCTGCGTCTAACGTCATCAATCTCGGTCATTGCCCAGTTCCCGATCACATCGCACGTAGGTTAAATCAATTTAACCACGATGAAAATGGATTCATCACCCCCGGTATGTGATATATCACATAGGTAATGCATTCTTGCAATTGATTTTGACGTAACCTAACGGGATATTGTCGCCGAGATATCTGGACACAGCCCTTTTACAGGGCTGCGTATCAGTGGGTGTGACTGGAAGAGATTGCGGAGTACTTGCTCCCCCCAGTTAAGGCATCGTGATCAATTCAGGGTTGCACCCACTGACTACCTATAATGGTTGTTTTTCAGGAATTTGGCGGAACCCGTTGCGTATTCTGGTCGAAACGGCCTGATCTAACCAAGCAGATTTTTTACAACTGCTCCGGCTTTGGCAAAATCCATTTGACCGGCATGACGTTCTTTCAAAACTCCCATAACCCGCCCCATGTCTTTCAGGCCTGATGCATCCGTTTCCTTTACCACACCGGACACTACAGCCTCGATTTCCGCATCAGAAAGCTGACGCGGCAAAAACTCTTCGATGATCTCAATTTCAGCCTTTTCGGTCGCTGCAAGTTCCGGCCTGCCACCTTTCGTGTAGGTTTCTGCCGATTCCCGTCGCTGTTTTATCATTTTGGACAGGATTTCCTGCATCCCGGTTTCTGTCAGACTGTCGTCTCTGCCGGTGCCACGGTTCTGGATCTCGCGATCCTTGAACGCAGCCGAAATCAGCCTCAAGGTCGAAAGTCGAAGTTTGTCCTGTTCACGCATGGCCTCTTTCATGAGAGCACTGACCCGGTCACGAATAGAATCACTCATCTGTATTGCCTTTCATGGCAGGGCGTCAAAATGCAGGGCGACAACACTCAAATTGATACTCTCACCACATCAACCGCGCAAGCGGCAGACGGGAAATGCCATATTTCATGCAGAATCACGGGGATTGCCAGCGCGCCAGCGCTTGACGCAGGCAGTGCTGCTATCTAGCAGTCTGTCGGCTTTGCCTTACCAGCAATCGACAATTGTAATTTGATCGTTGGCCTCATGCGGGTTTGAGGTTGTTCAGCCTCTTGCAGTTGTATGCGAGAGTGACGAGGGTCCATTCGAGCTTGACTTT
>JBDNEZ010000052.1:0-8142 GCA_041690095.1 Anderseniella sp. | reverse complement strand
ATTTGGCCCACGAGATCAGGATGATCGCCATCAAAGTGGTAGAGCAACTTTATGGGTTCTACGAACCCATGTTGCTCTACAGGCCGGTTTTTCGCGCTCGCCGGACGTCGTTATGCTCCACTTGTGGTCAACCAGACCACGGCGCGAAGCATGCCTAGCCAGCAAACGAGAAAAATCGGTCAAATGGGTCAATAGTCAGTTCGTTTGGTATAACAGACGCTGGCGCAGGGGGAATTTCGCTTAACGCAATGCTTGTCATCACTGCTGCTTATTGCGCCGCGCCGGTACCGCATCTGCAATTACTACCTGTCTGACAAGGCAAGCCGCAAACCCAGAAACCCGAATGTGCCGGCAAATGTTCGCTTGAGCCATGTCATCACAACCGGGCGTGCGATCACGTAGTCGCGGGCCCAGGCGGCACAGGCGCCGTAGCCGACAAAGATGATGAAGGTGAGCCCCATGAAAATGGCTGCAAGAAGCACCAGGCTCGCCGTTGCTCCTTGCGCCTCAAGCGGCACAAACTGCGGCAAGAACGCCATGAAGAACATCGACAGTTTGGGGTTCAGGACATTCAGCAGCATGCCGTTCAAAACCGTCCTGCCGGTTGTGCGCGGGATCGCTTCCTCGGTTACATCGAGCGCGCCGCCGTCCTTCAGTATGTTCCAGGCCATGTAGAACAGGTAAACGACGCCCAGATACTTGACGAACTGAAAGGCCAGCGCACTGGTGTGCAAGATGGCAGCAAGACCGATAATACTGGCAATTGCAGCAGGCAAAATGCCCAGTGTGCAACCAACCGCAGCCGCTATGCTGGCACGAAACCCGCGTCCCAGGCCGATGGCCAGTGTATAGAGCACGCCGGTTCCCGGCAGCAGAATGACAACAATCGCCGTCAGGAAAAACTCAATGCTCAAAACAGACCCTTTCGATGTGAACAGCGATCATCGCCTGAAACAAGCGTGACAATCCACTGCAATCTGGTCGTGCCAGTTGCCTGACTTTCCACAGGCCGGTTTTGCAGCGCCGCTGCGACTGTGCTCATCCCGCGCCCGGCTGGTCAGATGCAATGCCAGCTTTTTGCCTGGATTTCAGCAGCCAGGCGCTAATACCCGCGAAAACGCCCAAACCCACATAAAGATAGACGTCGTCGCGCAATGTCATGTTGAAGAAACCGGCGAAGGCGATGACCACAAACACCCATCTTTCCCACCAGTTCAGCCGACGCAAATAATAGCCATAAGCAGCGACAGATGTTGCGAACTGGATGGCGACAACCTCGAGAAAAGCCGGTAGAACACTCCATGTCATGTTGGGGAACGACATTAACTCAGGCGAGAATACGAATGCGTAGGGAATAATGAAGGTGGTTGAGGCAATCTTGATGGAGTCGATGGCGGTCTTCAGGAAAGTCGCATCGGCCAGTTTCGCTGCCGCCAGCACACTGACGGCAACCGGTGGTGTCAGTGTGGAAAACACGGCGAAATAGAAAACGAAGAAGTGTGCCTGCAATGGTGGTATGCCGATCTGCTGCAGAAACGGCACCAGCGCAAGCGCGACGATCAGGTATGCGACCGGTGTCGGCAACCCCATTCCAAGTATCAGCGATACGATCATGGCTCCTACAAGCAGGAGCAACTGGGTATCAGGCAGGTAAGCCACAAGCACTGATCCCAGTCGTCCCGACAGATTGGTCGTCAACATGACCTGTCCGAGTGGGCCGATTGCAATCAGCAGCAGCGACAGGATCGCAACCAGATAAAAGCCTTCCTCCACCGCGGAGTAGAGTTGCCTTGCAGTCGGGCGATACTTGCCCTGGAACAGGCACAGGACCAACGCCAGGACAATTCCCGCCAACCCGGCAATCGCGGGTGATCGATAGCCCAGGAGTAACCATAATACTACGCCGAACGAGACCAGGAATGTCGGCAGCAGCCGCTTGATCATCTGCATATCTGCGGCTTCCACCAACTTGGGCAGATTATGGCGCTTGGCATAAACGATAATGGCGATGGCCACACCGGTCATGTAGAGAAGCCCCGGCAACATAGCCGCCATGGCAACCTCGACATAGGGGCGGTTCAGAAATGAGGCGATAATAAATGCGGCCAATCCGAGGATCGGCGGCATGATCTGGCCGGCGGTGGAAGCTGTGGCCTCGATCGCACCTGCCATTGACCCCGAATAGCCGTGCTTCTTCATCATCGGGATGGTCAGCCTGCCGGTCAGCACCACATTGGATACAGCCTGGCCCATGATCGACGCCACGATGCCGGACCCGATGACGGCGGGACCTGCGGCGCCGCCGGCCACTTTGCGACCAGTCACCTTGCCGACTTCCAGTACCATGTCGAGCATCCCGACACCCAGCAGTATTGCTGCATAGACGATCAGAAAATACACAGAATCTGCGGCAACCTGGGCAAGGTAGTAGAAGCCCTGATTGGTACCGAGCCCGATATAGTTCATGACAAACTTGGCATCATATTCCGGTGTGGTGAAGAGCGGGTTTTCGATCATGTGACCGAAGAAAAAGTAGGTGATGGCCACCGTAATCACAGTTGTGAGAAGCCAGCCCCAGTGGATAAATGTCAGCATCAGAATCGATATTGTCATCAGCCAGCCGAATACCATGTCGGTATCGGTGAAAAAGGGTTGCGTGATCTCCAGATGAACTGCGTTCAAACGAACATAGCCCATGCTGATCGCGCTCATGACAAACGCTGTCATTACAAAACCGAAACGTGGCCAGAAATAGGGTTTGATCGTCGTGCTGACACCCGCGTCGCTTGCCGTCTGCTCGTTTCCGAGCTTTTCGTCACACAGGTTTCGGATCGCCAGCAGCCCCGCCATGAGGCAGACCCCAAGAATGAAATTTGAATAGTGCTCCGAGGAGTTCTTCACAAACCCAAAGGCCGCAAAGCCGATATATATCGTGAGCAGCCCACCGATTGCGACGAACGGCACATCAACTGCAGTTCTAAGTTTTTGCCACGTGTTCATGTTTGAAATCTTGAATGCCGGTCAGACAGTTTGCACCAGCCCGACGATTGCGTTTGGCTCCGGTGTGAAACGGCAGACCGGAGCGGCTGAATCCGCTCCGGTCCTACTGCTCAACCCGCAGAACGGTTCAGCTCTTGGGGTAGGTCATCGGTTCGCACTTGTTGTGCAAATCCCAAATGCCCAGTTCCTTGTAGGCCCGGATGGCACCAGGATGGGTGTTGTCGTCGGAAAGACCACAGGTCATCAGTTCAGGAGACCAGATCTTCCACAGGGGATTGAGTTCCTTCATCTTCGGTCCGATCTCGGCAACGGTCTTGACCAGCTTGTACGCCAGTTCCTCGTCGAACGACTCGTGGGACGCCTTGAATGCGCGGTTGAAGCCGATACCGAGAGGTTCGGTCTGGTTGGGTAGCGTGTTGGGCGGCAGCTTGATGTGAAGCCAGGTTGCCCCGTACTTCTCATTCACCTTCTTGATTTCATCCGGAGTGACGCCGAGGTAGCAGATTTTTTTGCCTGTGGCTTCAAGTTGGCGCACCGGACCCGGGATCAGGAAGTTGGTCAGTGTCGGTTCTGCTCCGATGGGAGTGACGGACGCGTCCGTAGCTCCATCAATCAACTGCTGCGTCAACTGGCCGGGCGTCATGTGACGGATGTCGGTATTGTCCGGTGTGATGCCGTAGAGGTCTTTCAGGAACAGCCGCGAGAACACACCCCAGTCGGACTGCCCGCGCAAACCAAGCGAAATACGCTTCCCCTTCAGATCTGCCATCGATTTGAGACCGCAGTCAAAGGTGGCAAGAAATTTGCCCTGTCCCCACCATGCCTCGCCATACAACAGTTTCCACGGCACCTTGATGGGCTCGGGCAGGAATTCCTTCATGTCCTCGCTGCCGCCATCGAAAGCAACCTGGATCAGCGTATCTTCGGTCGCGAAGATCGTATGCTTCCACTTGGCCTCGTTCTGCGCCATCTCACGGATGTTGTACATGTAGCCGGGTGTTTCCTGCGGCAGGATCATGACGTCCGCGCCCGACTTGATCATCTGGTTCATCAGCACTGTGTCGCCGGCAATCGGACCGCAACCGAAAGGACAAAGCAGCACTGAAATAGCATCGGCTGCTTTGGCAGAATTTCCCCCGATTGTGCCAACTGCCGCAATGCCACTTACGACAACTGCAGTTAAAAGTTTTTGTATCTGGTGCATGTTATTCCTCCCATTTTATTGAATTGTTGGTAGTCAGATTTGTGAATTATGCCGTCTTCTCTGGGTCTCAGGCTCAATCCTGGAAAGAGTTTTTGCCCAGTTGAAGTAGCACGCTGCCTGTCAGTGTTTTCCTTTCATGTTAGATGTGAGCCTTGTTGTAAGGGGTCCAACCGCCAGCCAAAGGGTGTGGACAACCAGCCTTCGATGATGTGAGGCCGAGTAATTGACGGGCTTCGGCTGGCGTTGCGGGATGGCGGTCATATTCTCCGGCCACCGCGGTGATCAACTTGACCAACTCGGCGTTGCTTGACGCCAGTCTGCCTTTTTCCGCCATGATATTGTCTTCAAATCCTGTCCGTGTATGCCCGCCAAGTTCGAGACACCATTTGTTGACTTCGAACTGGTGGCGCCCGGTTCCCATAGCCGACCAGGTGGCATCGGGCATCAGCTGCTTTAACTCAGCAACCAGAAATTCAAGCAGATTGCGGCGCGCCGGCATCGCACCCGGTATACCCATGACAAACTGCATGTGAAGGGGTGCCTTGATCAGTTCACGCCTGACAAGGTGGATGGCATTGTAAAGCATGGCCGCATCGAAAACCTCAATTTCCGGTTTGACATTGTAGTGCAGCATACGGGTTGCCAACGCGTCGATGAATCCAGGCGGGTTCTCGTAAATCTGCGCCGGGAAATTTACCGAACCGGTCGCAAGCGACGCCATGTCCGGGCTGAGAGACAGCATGGCACCGCGCTCTTTCGGCTCACGACCCCGGCCGCCCGTGGACAGTTGGATGATCATTCCCGGGCAATGTTTCTCGACACCTTCTTTCACCTGGGCAAACAGAGCGATGTCGGACGACGGATTTTCATTCTCATCGCGCACATGCACATGGACCAGCGCAGAGCCCGCTTCGAATGCTTCATGGGTCGACTCGATTTGCTGGGCAGGCGTGACCGGAACCGCAGGATTATCCGCCGTTCGCGGGATGGCTCCGGTGATCGCGGTTGTTATGATGATCGGCGCTGTCATTCAGGCGTGTCCTTCGGACTGTTGTTTGATGAGGTCTTCAGCCGGGCGTTGAAAATTGGAAACTCTTTATCGACGGTCTGGAACTCAGTTCCTTTACGAGCGTGAGCAACGGCGTTTCCATGATTGAATATTCAGTGTTGATCGGACCCGCTGCCTTCAGGGCCCTGTACTGGCTATCATCATAAAAGGCTGCCAGCAGAAGGTCGTCATCGCTGACGAACGGCCCGCGTTCCTTGCGCAGGCGCTTCAGGGCCGGCGGTACAAGTTCGCCCGGGCGTTGCGAGATTGGCTCCGTCCCGCGCGTAATCTTGTCGTATATGTTTTGATCTATGGACCCGGCAATTTCGCCATAGCCGCCACGCACATAGCGGCGAACCTCATCGGGCACCGTTTCATATCTCGTCTTGCCCTGATCCTTGCCCATCACATTGAGGATGGCCATTGTCACAATGTACTGCGCGAACGGGCTGATGACGATTGGATAGCCAAGATCCATTCGAACCTGACCGGCCTCCTCGAGAATTTCCGCCAGGCGGTCCTGCAGTCCAATCGTCTCCAGCTGGTATTGCAGGTTGGACACCATTCCGCCAGCGCACTGATGATGGAAATGGAACTCGTCATATTCGTTAGGAGTGCCAACCGGTTTGTCTTCCGTCTCCGCGATATACGCGAGACGTTCAGCCACCTCTTCGATGGGTGCGAGATCAATGTCGACCGTGTGCCCACGTCGACGACAGTTGCGGGTAAACAGTTCTGTAGGTGTGTGTGACACCCCGTTTGCCAGGGTAGATGTTGCGGTATGGACGACTTCTGCACCGTGCTCCACGGCCTGCAACACAACATATGGGGCGAGCCCGGAATTGCAGTGGGTATGAACCTGCAATGGCATGGCGCCGATCGCTTTCTTGAGTGCCGGGAACAGGGTCGCGACCCGTTCCGGCCGCAGCAATCCACTGGCATCCTTTACGAAGATCGCGTCAACGCCATGCGCAACAAGCTGCTTGGCCTTCTTGACGTAATACTCATCGGTGTGGACAGGGCTGAAAGTGTAGGCCAGTCCACCAACCACATAGAGACCATGCTTCTTGGCCGCCTTGATCGGAATTTCGAGATTGCGCATGTCGTTCAGCGCATCGTAGGGCGTGTGGTAGCGCATGCCGTTTGCCGCAAACCGCTCTGCCGCCAGTTCGACGACATCGTCAGCAAAGAACTCGAAGGTGAACAGGCTCTGCCCGCGCGTGTGAATGATGAGCGGTGTTTTGGTTATCCACTGGTTGAGTATCCGCATCCGCTCCCAGGGATCTTCACGAAGATAACGGACCATCACGTCGAAAACCGCACCACCAACCAGATCAATGGCCTCAAATCCCGCCCTGTCCAGCCTCGGGGCGATATCCTTCATCATCGCCGTGGTCATCCGGGTCGCCCACAGGCACTGGTGCGCGTCGCGAAGGGTAACGTCTATCAGTTTGACCTGTTTGCTCATGCCGCCGCTCCTTCGCGATTGTCCGAAAACAGTTCGGTTTCGATCCAGCGCGTATGAACCCGATTGCCGAGAAAGGCTTCGTGATCGATCAGCATGCGGTGAAAATCGATTGTCGTCGCAACGCCCTCGCAGCAAAATCCATCGAGTGCGCCACGCGCTTTTTCCAAAGCATGATCCCGGTCCCTGCCGTGGATGATCAACTTGGCAATCATTGAATCATAGAACGGCGAAATGTGCTGACCCTGATAAGACGCGGTATCCAGCCGGATGCCGGGGGCCAGCGGGAATTTCCATTTTCTGAGAACGCCCGGCGACGGTTGAAAGTCTTTGCCTGAATCCTCCGCATTGATGCGAAATTCGATGGCATGCCCGCCCGGTATCGCGTCCTGGTCATAGTCGGGCAGCGATTTGCCCTGGGCGATGTCGAACTGGGCTTCTATCAGATCCAGCCCGATGCGCATTTCCGTGACAGTATGCTCGACTTGAATTCTGGTGTTCATTTCGATGAAATAGAACTCGCCGCTCTCGGCATCCATGATGAACTCGACCGTGCCGGCGCCTTCGTAACGAATACCCCGGGTAAGGCGTCCGGCAGCTTCCAGAAGCCTGCATCGAACGTCTTTACTGACAACTGGTGAAGGGGATTCTTCAACCAGCTTTTGGTGTCGCCGCTGGACGCTGCAATCGCGCTCGTCAAATTCCAGCGAACCACCTTGTCCATCGCCGAGGACCTGTACCTCGATATGGCGGACGGCAGCAAAAAATCGCTCCATGTATACTGCACCATCGCCAAAGGCAGCTTCGGCCTCGCGCGTTGCCTGCGCGAATGCCGCTGCGAAGCCTGACTGGTTTTCGACGATGCGCATGCCTCGACCGCCACCACCGGAGCGCGCCTTGATGAGCAGTGGAAAACCAATATCGAGGGCCGCGCCCTGCGCCTGGGCCACATCGACATAGACATCTTTCGACCCGGGAACAACGGGAACACCAAACCTGACCGCGGTTTCGCGGGCGCGCGACTTGTCTCCCATAGTACTGATCGTCTCGGCGGATGGGCCGATGAACTTGATGCCGTTTTCTTCGCATTGCGCGGCAAACTCGGCGTTTTCGGCCAGGAAACCATAACCGGGATAAACCGCGTCGCACCCCGTTTCCACAGCAACATGCAACAGCGCTGGAATTGACAGATAGCTTTCCCGGGCCGGCGGGGGACCCACGCAAACCGAACGGGTCGCAGTCCACACGTGCGGTGATGCGGCATCCGCTGTTGAATAAACCGCCACGGTTTCCAGGCCCAACCGATGGCAAACGCGTATGGCGCGCAGCGCAATCTCACCGCGATTAGCGATCAGGCTCGGTTGAAGCTTGTGGCATTTTTCATGAGCGGAACCGCTGGATATCAGAATCCGTGAATCGTCTCAT
>JBDNEZ010000051.1:0-2827 GCA_041690095.1 Anderseniella sp. | reverse complement strand
TCAACCGTGTTGAAACAAACAGCTGCAACCCAGGCATCCATACCCGTCCAGGTCGGCGGCGTGCTCTTGTCGATAAACTTCTTGTCGAGCAGTTCGACACCCTTGGGCGCGTAGGCCTCAAGCATGCCTTCCGATTTCAGCAGCAGCAGTGATGTCGCTGCCAGACCCCAGACAACATCGGCCTGCGGGTTGTTTTTCTCGGCCAGCAGTTTCGCGGTCACAACACCAGTTGAATCGCGCACCCAGTTGATCGTGATATCAGGATGATCAGCGTTGAATGCCTCAGCATATTTCTTGAGATCTTCCGCTTCGATTGCGGTGTAAACCGTCAATTCACCAGCCATCGCTGCTGAGATCGACAAAACACCAACGGCAACCCCGGCCAAAAGTCCACCAGCAAGTTTTTTTAACATGACACCTCCTTGTCAACGCATCAAATTGTGTAATCAGGCAGGTTGACAGCCATGCGTATGCCGCCACCCGAAAATCAATCTTGCCCACTCCCACCAGATATGGTTGCGTTATGTGACAGATAAATGAAATCGATAATAATGATGCAACACCTTTTTAAACTTATAGGTTACAGGTTCATCAGTCAGCACTGATGCGCGCTGTAAGGCAGGCATCTAAACACCGGCGGCAGCATTGCGTCGTATCGAGAAACATCCTGGTGCAACGGCAACGCTTCTGCCACCGGCAACTTCGGGTTTTCCACTTCGGCTTACGCAAAACCGGTTGGTCATCCGGGTTCAGGTTATATAACGAAACCGGACACGGGTATTTTTGTGATATGTTGAAATTTCAATAGATTGATTTCGCAAAATCGAGGCATCCATGACCAAAAATGCAAATGCGACATATCATCTGAGACCACTTCGCAAAGCCGATGTTCCGACAATATCAGGCTGGTTTGAATCGCTTGATGATCTGTCTCTTTTTGACCGTACGATGCGGGTGCCGGTCAATCATGAGGCCGTCGAGAAATCTCTGCTGGACGCAGCGGGAATTGAAGGTTCCGTCGGAAAATGCTGGTTCGCCATTGAAGCCGAGCGCGACCGTTTGAACGGTATAGTGGGATTGGAAAACATCAATCCCATCAACGGTGATGCGATTTTGGCCCTGTTCATCGAACATGACTCACGTAACAAGGGGCTCGGCATTCGCACAGCGGCCCTGGTTCTTGATATGGCGTTCAATCAGCTGCGCCTGAACAGGGTCAGTTCGTTTTACCGGTCGGACAATAAGCCGTCCCGCAAACTGACGACTGCTGCCGGGTTTGAGGAGGAAGGCTGCCTGCGCAAGGCGTGGTTTTCAGGCGGCAACCATATCGACATGATCTGCGTCGGGCTGCTGCAGTCTGAATGGATGAAGCGCCGGCAGGAACTGGTAACCGAGTTGTCCGCCGGACCTCGAGTGAAGTTTGGACGTAAATCCTCTGGAGGATGGTCCTGGCCACCCATGAATTGAGTGTAAACCGGATATGTTGACCCGCGTGGATCTGATGTGCCGTCCAGGCCTTTCAGAATCGCGTTTCCCAAAAAGATGTGCCAACAAGGCGACGCAAGGTAGCTAACAAGTGAATGCACTGCAGACCAGACCAGCAGATTCCAGCAAACGCCAACTGGGTGCGATCCTGTTTGCAGATATCGTCGGTTACAGCAAATTGATGAGCCAGGATGAACTTGCGACGCATCATTCGGTCGGGCAAAGCCTTGAGTTGTTCGAGGCCAAGAGTGCCGAATTTGGCGGCGTCATTCTGGATCAGCGAGGCGACAGCGTTCTGGTGTTGTTTGACAGTGCGGTTGCGGCCGTTGAGCTAGCAGTCACCATCCAGGAGCAGTTTGAAAAAATCAATCCGGACGTAGCCGAAGAACGCCAGATCCGGTTCCGGATCGGCATCAATGTGGGCGAGGTCCTCAGGGACCAGCGCGGCGTTCACGGCGACAGTGTCAACATCGCCGCCAGGCTGGAAAGCATCGCTGACCCCGGTACAATATTCATCAGTTCTGCAGTGCATGATCTGATACGCACCAAACTCAGCTATGGCTATGAGTATGTTGGCTCGAAAAGCCTGAAGAACATCGCTGAGCCGATAGATGTCTATCGTGTCCGTTCAGAGGTTGACGGTGCCACCATGGCGCCCAGCATTCGCACGCACGCCAACAAGGACAAGCGGCTGCAGCCCGACATTCCCTCTATCGTTGTATTACCGTTCCAGAACCAGGGCTCGGACAATAGCGGCGACTGGCTGGCTGAAGGCATAACCGAAGACATCACCGTTAACCTGTCCAAGTTCAAAAATCTCTTCGTTATTTCCAGGAACTCGGCATTCCTGTTTCGCGAAACCCAGGTTCAGCCGCAGGATGCCGCCCGCCAGCTTGGCGTCCGATACGTCACCCAGGGTAGAATCCGGCGCGCCGGAAACCGAATTCGCATTTCGGTCGAATTGGTAGATACCGATGCCGACCGGGTGATATGGGGCGAACAGTACAATCGCAACCTGGATGACATTTTCACCCTGCAGGACGAAATTACCGAGACCGTTGTTGCCGCATCCACTGTCCAGATAGAAGCCAGCGAGCGCGAACGTGTGCGCCGCGCACTGCCACGTGACCTGGCCGCCTACGGCTTCCTGCTGCAAGGTCAGCAACTCATATTCAAGTACACCAGGCCGGACAATCAGCGCGCCCGTGAATTCTATCAATCAGCCCTCAAGGCAGACGAGCGATACGCCCGCGCAATTGCTGCAATCTCGCGGACCCTGAATATAGACTGGCGCTATTCCTGGAACGAAGATCCTGACGGCTTGTTGGACAAAGCGCTGGCG
>JBDNEZ010000050.1:0-9055 GCA_041690095.1 Anderseniella sp. | reverse complement strand
TCTCCTTGGTTAAAATCCGTTTGCGCGCTCGATCAGCTTTATTCGCTGCCTGGTCATCATCGCCTGCCAGAAATTCAGGCCGGCAGAAACAAACATTGCGATCGTAGCGACCCACAAGAACCATTCCGGTATGATTATCGTCATCTTACCTCACCTGTGCCGATGTCACGCGCTCAATGCTGGCGCCCACCATCTTGCGGTGTTCTTCATCGTTGGGCTGGTTCATCATCCACTTCCAGACAGCGGCCCGGATGGCATCATGCGAGATGTGCGGCCACAGGATATCTTTGGGCAGTTTGTCGATATCAACAATATCAATCTCCCACTTCTTTTGCAACGATGACAGTGATCCGCGCTCTGACCGGGTGCGTGACATATCGGCATCATCCATCGATGACCGTTCGTGGCGATCAGCAATGCGCTCTGACCGGACAGCGCCAGCCATGTGCAGCTTTTCATCCTTGGCCGCGGCGCGTGCGTCCTGCCCGGCTTCGCGTGCTTCATCGTCGGCCTGTCTGCGTTGCTCAAGAGACTTCTTTGCCGCTTCGCGCTCTGCGCGGCGCTTGGTTTCGGCGTCTTCTTCTTCGGCCTTCAGTTCCGCCATTCTGGCTTCGTGTGCCTTCTGGCGTTCGGCTTCGACCTTCGCGCGTTCTTCACGTTCTGCCTGCTGCTCAACTTCTCGCTGGGCGCGTTCAGCGGCTTCGCGTGCATCACGCTCCTTGCGCTCTGCTTCCAGGCGCTGGCGCTCCTTTCTGGCGTTCTCAGCGCGGATTGCCTCATCCTTTGCCCGCTGTTCGGCTTCTTCACGTTCACGCTGGGCACGTTCTGCGGCTTCGATGGCGCGTTGCTTCTCCTGCTCGGCGGCAATGCGGGCGCGTTCGGCCTCTTGTGCTTCGCGCTGCAGCCGTTCGGATTCTTCGCGCTCGCGCCGCATCTTTTCTTCTCGCTCGGCCTTTTCGCGCTCGGCCTTGGCGTTCAAATACTTGTCGAGACCTTCTTTGATGTCCTTCATGCCCTTGGACAGTTTTTCCTTGGGAATGTTGAACGTCGCGTTCACCTGGTCGACGAGTTTCTTGTAGGGCTCGTATTCGATCTTGCGGGTTTCGTCCGCCATTTTCACGGCAACGCGCGCCTGCTTGTAGAAGTCCTGCACCTTCTGCGCCTGTTCTTCTGTGTCTACGGTGCGCGGCACGTCAGGCAGTTTGGCAATCAACTGCTGCAGCCGGTCAAACAGGCCCTTGTGGTCATTGTGCAACTGCACCGTGAGTTGATCTTCTGGCGGCAGGTTGTGGCCGATGGTTGCGGTATCATTCATGTCTCAGTCTCCTTGGTTAAAAGTCGGGTAGCGATGATGTAAACCAGTCCACCGCATGATCGGGGTTTGCTTCCGGGCTATCAGGTTCGTGTGCGGCCGCCCATGCCAGGATTTCAGTCAGATAGTCAAACTCGTCTTCTGTAATCGGTTCCGCCGCCAGCCAGTGCCATTGTGCATGCGGATCCTTGCTTTGGCCGTTGACGATGCAGTAATAGCGTTCATCGTCTGCCAGCTGGCCGGTGCTCGGGTCGATGTCCTGTTCCAGCCAGATTTGCGCAGGCACCCACACGCCGCCGCGCGCAATCTTCGTTCTGTACCAGCCGGGCTGCGGATCATCATTGTGGATTTCCGGCTTGAAACCGGCCAGCGCCGCAGTGTGCCATGCGTATTGCTCATTTGTTGGCGTCGGTTTGCGCATTGGATCGTGCCTCATGCAATTCACGCCCCAATCTCTGAACCAAGACTATAAGCTGATAGCCATCCATGTATTCCGGACGCATGCCGTCGACTTTTACGAGACTGCCGTTTTCAAATTCGAGAAAACCCTTCATAGCCGGCGTATCCCTCACCAACGTATCATCAATAACCCCTGTGGCCATCTCGATGTCATGCGGGCGCAACTGATCGTGCCAGTGCGTCAGGTGCCACAATGCGTTGATCAACCGCTTCTCGCGTTCGTTCAAATGCCCGCTTTCGCGCTGATCGCGGGACAGGTAGTCTGGAAACTTCGGGTGGTGTGTCATGCTGTGCGCTCCGCACCAACCATGCGGCCCTGTGCAGGCTTGAACGCCGGATACGGGCCAATATCAGTCATGCCGCGGTTTCTGGTGTTGTGCCATGCGCAGCCGTCGCACATGCGGTATTCGGCATGGTCGCGCGGGCTAAATACCCGTTTGGTTGCAGGTTGATTGCATGGTAGATATTGTTTGGTTGACAAAGTGCTGGCTTCTTCGCAGCAGTGTTCACTCGCCTTCATGGGTGTGGTTCCTCTCAATTAAATCCAGTGATGAATTTTTCCATTTCATCGGCGATGCCAAGATGTCCGCTCATGAGCAACATAGCGCCAAGACCGAGTGCAGCGTGATTCTCAGTTTCAGGGTGTTTTCTCATGTCGCTTGTAAATGAAGCGTATGCGCCATTCAAATCGCCCTTCTTGACGTATTCCAATGCGCGCTCTTTGCACCAATTCAAATGTTCTGTACCGGTCATGTCTCAGTCCTTTCAATAAAATCTACAATATCACGAATACACCGCATAGGTGGTGGATGCAACGTAAAAGTTGCGCTATATGTAAATTGTCAGGAGAATGTTATGGAGTCGATGAGATACGTCAAGGAAGTCGTTCTGCAATGTTCAAACACTGAAATCGCCAGAATAACTGGCGTAAGCCGCATGACGGTGAAAAAGTGGCTGGACGGCGCGTTCACTCCGAATTTTGAGTACATCATGAAACTGCGGGCCGAGATAATTCGCCGCAAACTGGACTGGAACGATACCTACTGGTTCGATCCGCCACACAAAGGAGATTGAGAATTGCCAGAAGAACCGAAACTGGACGACAAGTCCGCCGAGAAATCGCAGGCCATTGCGGAACAAAACGCCACTATTGGCCACAACCGGATGAGCCAGCCGGAATTCCTCAGTTACATCGCTCGCCACATCGCGATCGAGGAAAAGCAGGAAGAACTGCGCAAGGCCAAGAATCTCATGCGCCGCGGCATGAAGAATGTCGGCATTGATTGTGGTTTGTTCGACCAGGCGCGCAAGGAGATGGACATTTCGCCGGAAGTGCTGGCCGAAAACCAGACGAAGATCAGCATGTACCGTCATCTCGCCGGACTGGCGCCGAACGAGCAAGGTGACTTTATCGCAGCACAGGAGGCTGCGGCAAAGGAAACCGGTGAAGAGCGCATGGCCAGTATCAAACTGCGCGCATTTGTCGACGCCACATCGATGCGCGGCAAGACATCGGACGAAAACCCGTATGATGGCGGCACTCAGGAGGCCGAGCACTGGCAAGACGGCTGGATGGAAGGCCAGAAGGCATTGGCAAAGCAACTGAAGGCAGACGGGGTTCAGCTGGGCGCATGATCAAAGTCGGAGGTATTGACCAGTCAAAAAATGGTTTCGGCTGGGCAGTCGGCACAGATGAGATTGACGATGTTCCGCGTTGGGGCGTCGTCAACCTATCTCAAGCAGGCAGCAACGAGGGGCTGATGTACGAACTCGCTGCAAAGCAGGTTCGCGCAATGCACGCGATGGGCGCTCAGAAGATATTCTTTGAAAAGCCAATCAAGATGCGCACGGACAGCCTGGCCGGCGACCTGATCACGGTAGGCATTCCAGCCGTCATTCTGCACACATGCTATCTGCTCAAGATCGAGTGCGCATGGGTTGCGTCTGACACATGGCGGGAACGGTTTATCGGGACGAAAAGAACGCCGCCCGGGCTCACGGAAAGCAGGGCCCGGCGCCAGTGGTGGAAAGACACTGCAATCTCGACGTGTCTGCAGCGCAACTGGCTGGTTGACGACGACAACGCCGCCGAGGCGCTGGGTATTATGGATTTTGGATTGTGCACGATGTCGCGCAAGTATCAGTCACGAACAGATCCGATTTTTCGCAGACAACAGGGAAAAAAGAGGGTTTTAACACGATGAACAAATTTCAGAAAACCACGCGCATCATTGCCTTTGCCGCCGGATGCTTTACATTTGTGATACTTTTAAGTTGCATTCCGTTTTAACAAAGCGCACGATTGACGCGCAAATCACGGCTGTTCGACAGGCAATCAATGATGTGCCAAAGACGCAGACGCAAACCTATCAGCAGGATTCACTGCAAGCGGCACTGAAGACGCTGGAATGGGTCCGGGCAAACCGGGCCGTGATACTGGAAGTGAACAGGACAATTACCAATGAGCCAGAATAGATCACCTGCAGTCATGGCACAGCGATCGGAGCCGCATGACAGTCTGGACGATTTTCCGACCCCGCCGTGGGCCACCCGGGCGCTGATTGAGCACATAATCATTCCGCACGTCATGTCACGCGACGAACTGCGAAACATTCCAGTGTGGCAGCCTGACTGCAATCGCGGCTACATGGCCCGCCCGCTGATTGAGTATCACAACAGCGTTTACTGCACTGACATCAACGATTATGGCTGGTCCGGGCAACACGCAGTGCAGGATTTCTTGTGGCCGGATCCGGAAACTGAAACCGGCGTTCGAGCGATCTACAGCAATCCGCCGTTTCGCCTGGGCGAGCAATTCATCCAACGTGCACTGGATATGAGAAATCTGCGGTTTGCGGCGTTCATCGTGCGCACCAGTTTTATTGAAGGTATCGGGCGGTATGAGCGTGTTTACTCGAAGAACCCGCCAACATTTGTTTGTCCGTTTGTCGAGCGTGTCGCCATGTTCAAAGGCAGGTACGATGCAAAAGGCGCATCAGCAACCAGTTACAGTTGGCTGGTGTGGGCGAACGGTATGCACATCGACGATGTGTGGCGCCTGATCTGGATACCCCCATGCAAGAAAGACTTTTATCGAGAGGATGATATCTATGTGGACTGAAAAAATTGAACGCCGCCTGATGATACTATCCGGCACCGATCTGTCATACGCTCAACTGGCGGAAACGCTAAATCATGAATTCGGCATATCGTGCGGCCGCATGGCGATCGCCGGCAAACTGAAGCGATTGCGCGACACCGGGCAACTGATGAAGTCACCACCTAAAACACCAGGGCCGAAGCCAAAAAGAGTGCGCAAACCAGTCAAGAAAACACCACCTGTTGTCATTCCAAAACCGGCCAACGAGAACAAGAGCAAGAGAACGCGAAATCCGCACACGCAGTTGAACGTGGTTCACACCGGCGAGTTCAAGGATTGCCAGTGGTTCGGCCCGGAAGACGGCGCAAAGCAGTGCTGCAGGCCCATTGTCGGCCCCAGGTTGATGGGAGTGCACAACTACTGCACCCAGCACCAGATACAGGCAATCCGCCCTGACCGGCGCGGCGCCGCTGAGAGAATTCTCGGGTTGTCATCTTGACGGCTGGATGAAATCGGACGTACAAGAAAAGGGGCTGGCGCGGTTAACACCAGCCCCACATCACCCCGCAAGGAAAAGGATATGTGCGGCATGACAAGTAAACCTTCTACATTCAAGAACGCACGCGCGCAAGGAAAAGCCATTGAGAGACTAGTGGAAATTTCGTTGTTTCAAGGTAATCCGACAAAAACAAAAGGACGCTCCGTTTCCAGAGCGTCCCTAGTGACCAAAACCGGGACTGAATCGGCATCGATCAGGGTCTAAACAAAAGGAATAAAGACCGATGTTGTATTACCATACCAACTCAGAAACGCAAGAGATGCTTGATGTCTGAGCTTCCTTATTTCAAATTTTACACCGGTGATTTTACCAAAGACACGATGGATTTTTCGGCCGAACAAATCGGCGCGTACACACTTCTGTTAATTCATATGTGGAATTCCGACGGTTGGGTTAGCAACAACGAGCAAAAGTTAGCCCGGGTTGCCCGCATGTCTGTCAAAAAATGGAAGGCAATTTGCGACGACATTTTGATGAAGTGTATCGAAAAGGAAGGCTTCATTGGCAATCGACGGATGCTTGAAGAGATCAAAAAAGTTCGTAGTCAAAGTGAATTGAGTGCTTCCGCAGGGGCGTTAGGTGGAAGGGCAAAAGCCGCCAAAAACAGCCATGACGGCCTAGCGGACGCTACGTTTAAAATCAAGCGAACGCTACCCTACGCGCGCGTGCGTCATAGTCATAGTCATAAAGAAGAAGAAAGAGAGAAAGTACCTACGGTCCTTTCCGTACAAAAAAACGACGAACCAGATGTCTCTGAATCTCTGGATTCAACAAAGTGTGGAAGCGAACCTGAAATCGCTTTCGGAATATACAATCAGACCGCCGCAAACGCTGATTTGCCAACAGCGCAAAAAATGACGGCACAAAGACAATCCAGACTCAAAGCCAGGCTTAAGGATTGTGGCGGGCTGGACGGATGGGCACTTGCGATGGATAAACTTGCCGCCAGTGACTATTGCACCGGAAAGGTGAACGGATGGCGCGCAGATATTGATTTTGTTCTTCAGGAAAAATCTTTCACCAAGTTGATGGAAGGCAGTTACGATAATCGCGCCGCGCCGAATAATTCAAAGCCAATCGCATTTTCAAGCACGATGACGAACATGCAGAAAATCTTAAAGGATCGAGAAGATGAACGACAACGACAAGTCGCTAACACTCCTGATGGCCAGCTTTCCTTCAAGCGAGACTGAACAGGAACTGGTTTCGATCATGGGTATCTACGACCTGGCGCTTGAGGGCATTGACCCAAAGTGGGTTGATCAAGCTGTCAGGGCGTTTATTCAGGGCCGAGTTCCCGGACATAATCCATCATTCAGGCCAAGGCCGTCAGAACTTGCGGCGTATGCGCGTCCCTTGCAAAACCAGCAGGCAGAATTCGAGAGAATCTACACGCGCCAGTTTCTGCAGATTGAAAATCGCGGCCGAGAAGAACCTACGGCGGAAGAAAAAGCCAGGGTTCAGGCCACGTTAAAACGCGCCACACAGCAAATCGCGGAGAAAGTTTCCAATGACATGCTCAAACGGTAAATCCAGAAAATCCCGCGATCCTTGGGCAAGCGGCAGTCTGTTGCGCGATGAACCCGTAGGCATCAACGGAAATGAAAAGATCGTGTATTTTCATCAAAACCACCACTGCGAGGACGGCGTGTGCGAATATCGCCCGGTTGATGTTCGCGGGGTGCTGGTTGAAAAAATCCCATACGGCCGCGATTCTGTTTACCGCGGCTGGCGTGTGAAATTCAGCGACGGCGAGCAGATGGTGTGCGCAAGCGAGTTATTCTGGCGCCGGCGCGAAGGTGTGGAGTTGGTGATGTGAGTATCTACTACAACGAAATCGATGCCGCGGCGTGTCATGTGCTGGACGAAATGTCAGCGCGTGACGTGATAGCCCCCGGCATTGCCGACCCTCGATCGATAAAGGACGTGACAGCAGATGACATCAGACACCACACGCAATGCCACTGGTTCGCCGGAGGCGGGTTCTGGTCCGTCGCAGCCCGACTTGCTGGATGGCCTGACATTGCAAGGCTCTGGACAGCGTCCTGCCCCTGCCAAGGTCTCAGCGCGGCGGGCAAGGGGCCCGGAGCAGATGATCCAAGGCACTTGTGGCCGGACCTATATCGAATCATCTGCGAAGCAGGCGATGACAGACCACCCGTCATTGTGGGTGAGCAGGTTAGTGGCAAGGCTGGCTATGACTGGTTCGACGGAGTCCGCGCTGATCTGGAAAGCCAAGGCTACGCCTGCGAAGCGATTGATATTCCGGCTTGCGCCGTCGACGCGCCTCATCAACGGAACCGGCTGTATTGGTACGCGGTGGTCAACTCCGAGGGCCAGCGACGGGGAGAAGGGCGGTCCAAATCAGAGTTTCGGGGCGGGTGGCCAACCCCTGCCGGCGCAAATGCACCAGGCCATGTGGGTGACAGAATTCGCGAGGGACTGGAAGGACACGGCGGGCATGGCAACGGTGGCGAAGGATGGCAAGCGCAGTCGCATAGATCAGTTACCGAGACAGATGATTGCTGCGGAGTCAGCCATGTGGAAAACCCCGGCGGCATCGGGGGGTGGCAGAGCGGTGCCGGAAGGCACGACTCCGACAGGGATCACGCCGAGCGGACGGAAGGTTCAGATTGGGCTGGAGAACCAGATGAAGGACACGGCACACTGGGCAACACCCACCGTCCACGGCAACGCGAACCGCAAGGGAATTACGCCGAACGCGGGCGACGGGCTGCACACACAGATGAAGGCAGCCACTGGTCAGACGCAGACTGGATCGAGTGCCACGACGGAAAAGCGAGGCGTGCCAAACCCGGTGTTCGCAATGTGGATCATGGGTTTCCCGGAGGAATACATCCTAGCGGCAATCCAGGCGATGCGAACTTACAAGAAGCCGAGAAAGTCGAATACTCACTCCTCGTGAGCGGGATGGTTGGCCGCGTGGATCTTTGGCGCATCGCTGGAAACGCGATTGTCCCATGGGTGGCCGCCGAGGTCATCCGCGCATATATGGAGGTGTACCGTGAAGACCTCATCTAGGGCTGAATATGCCAAAGAGTGGCGCCAGAAGCGTGCCGATCACGTCAAGGCATACCGGGAAGCCAATAAAGAGCGCCGATACACTCAAACCCGCGCGTGGAATGCCGCGAACAAAGACCGGAAGAACGAGCTTCACCGCGAATGGTCAAAGCGCAACCCGGCAAAAGTCCGTGAGAAATTCCAATCTTGGATGAATGAGAACGGCGAGAAGATGCGTAAACAGCAGAGGCTTTATCGCGCATCGAAGCCGGGGGAAATGAACGCCTTGTCGGCAAAGAAGCGGGCGAATAAAAGGCAGGCAACGCCAGACTGGCTTACGCCTGATCACATTTCTCAAATCGAGATGTTCTACATCGTGGCGCGACACCTCTCGGAAGAAACTGGCGTGAAGCATCATGTTGACCACATTGAGGCACTTGCTGGTAAAAATTCCTGTGGACTGCATGTTCCCTGGAATCTTCAAATTCTTACTGCTACGGCAAATATCAAGAAGGGCAACAAGCGTGTTCATGCAATCGTTCCGCAAGTCGCGACGGAAGTCATCGGCGCCGTAATGGACGCCTACCCGCATCTGATTTCAGGT
>JBDNEZ010000049.1:0-8745 GCA_041690095.1 Anderseniella sp. | reverse complement strand
GCGGTTGCGACGCCGCACGGATTGGCGTGCTTGACGATGACGCAGGCCGCATCAACGGAAGGGTCAAACTCACTGACGCATTCAAATGCTGCGTCGGTATCATTGATGTTGTTGTAGGAGAGTTCCTTGCCCTGCAATTGTTGCGCAGTTGCGACGCCCTCGCGGATCTCGCCGGTGCGATAAAATCCTGCCGACTGATGTGGGTTTTCGCCATAGCGCAGGCTCTGGATCAGCGATCCGCCAAGTGACCGGTTGGGCCCCAGGGTTTCGCCGGCTTCGGCAAGCAGCCAGCTACTGACGATTGAATCATAGGCGGCCGTGCGGGCAAACGCCTTGGCTGCCAGTCTGGTACGGGTGGTCTGCAGGGTAGATCCCGAATGGGCGCGCATTTCCTCGATGATTGAGGAATAGTCGGCCGGATCAACAATCGTCGTGACGTCATTGTGGTTCTTGGCAGCGGCTCTGGTCATTGCAGGCCCGCCAATGTCGATGTTCTCGACCAGTTCATCATAGCCGCCGCCGCCGGCCAGGGTCTGTTCAAATGGATACAGATTGACCACCAGCAGATCGATAGCGCCGATCTCATTGTCCTGCATTGCCGCCTGGTGATCCGGGTTCGAACGCACAGCCAGCAATCCGCCGTGAACTTTCGGGTGCAGGGTTTTCACCCGCCCGTCCATGATCTCGGGAAAGCCCGTCCAGCTGGAAATATCAGTGACTTTCAGCCCGGCCTGCTGCAGCGCACGTGCAGTGCCGCCGGTCGAGATCAGGTCAACTCCAAGGCTTGCCAGATCTGTAGCAAACTCAACAAGTCCCGTTTTGTCGGAAACCGACAGCAGGGCGCGACGGATAACGCTCATCGGCCAACCTCTCCAGTGCCAATAGCAAAATGAACCCAAGCGTTATCACGAAGGTATCGGATGCTGAACAGGCAGAGGGTCAGTTATCCCGCATTCAATGGCAATTCGGGTGCACATTGAGCAGGTGTGTTGCGGATTTTTGCCGGGCTCTGCATGCGCTTGAATGCCCATAATACGCGATCGGGTCTTCCGGCTACGCCGGAAATCACGATCTGCTGTGTGGGACGGGGGGATTTGCTGTCCGGCAGGTAGACACTGGTTTCCAGTGATAATCTGCCGCCGCGGGCCGAGAAGCGCCAGCCGGCCTTGTTGGGCAATAACAGCATCACACTGGCACCATCCCGCGACAAGGTGGCCTTGACCGATGGATGCAGATGGAAACGGATGGCAAATGCCGATTCGTGTGCCGCCTCGTCGAGGAGAGCATCTGGAACAAGACGGTCTTCGCCACGCAGGTCCATGCCGTTTATGTCGAGAAACAGCTGTCTTTCGTGCACCAGACCAAAGGCTTTGACATAGGCCGTGTGGCGGGCAGAAATGACGCTGCCGTGATCTTCGCTACGCACCTCGGCTTCGACATGTCCACCGGTTATCAATGCCGGCGTGTCGAACAATTGGCGTGTGAAGAAATTGTCAATCACTGTACTGGTATCGAGCCCGCCCAATGTCATGGTTGAATGAGCCGACGTACGCCGTGATGCAGCCTGCCAGTTTGCGTCAGCGCTCTGCCGGCTGCCACAGTTTACCACCACGCGATGAGCGCCGTCACACAGCTCGAATGCCAGCGGCGAGCAGGTCGCGTTGGGGTTGCGGCCTGGAGCCGGCGGCATACCGGTATCCATGATAATCGATGCTCTGCCGTGAGCGATACGGCTATAACCGGTCAGCGGTGCAATGTTCAAAGGGCGCCCGCGAACCTGATCCTTGTCCAGCACGGCCTTGATTCTGCCGGCGCCGGTCCTGGCCACTCCATTGATCACCGCAAGCCCGCCATCATTGTGAGTCAGAAACCGCAACATTGGCAGCATTCGCTCCAGCGCAGCGTTCACCGGACCCGGGATTTCCATCAGGGCGTCATTGAGCGCCTCGCGCAACGGAACCAGCAGAACCAGAAGCTCGAGCAGGGTCTGTCCGTTGCGCGATACGTGGCCACCGTCTGCCAGAATCTGCACATCGAGTTCATGCGAAAGCCGGCCCAGTGCGGTTTTTTGCAAACTCTCCAATCCGGTCGTTCCAAAAGTGGCGTAAACCATGGCAATCGCCGACATGAGCCGACTGGCGGGAATGAAGTGGTTGACGCCACAGCGCGCCAGCAGGCGAGTCTGCCGGGTCAGGCTGTCCATGAACGCGGATTCAAACCCCCGGCTGGCGCCTTGCAGCAGGAATGGCGCACACTGTATCCAGTTGATGAGGCGGGCTGCCAGCGTCTGGGGGCGGCGCGCACTGGAGCTGCGGTAGATCTTCAACTCGAGCCATTCTGCTACGATGCCTCTGGCGAATATCCGATAGAGCTGGGTGTTGCCCGCGGCAAGGTCATGCAGCCAGCCAAAACCGTTCAGGGCATCATCAAATGCAGGCGGGCGGGCATCGGGCAATTCGAAAATCGAGGTTCCCGCAAGTACCACCCGGCATCCGGCAAGCTCAAATATACCGCGATACAATCCGGGTGCGCGAGACGCATCACCCTTGATGATGGACGCAAGCGGCAATCCGAGGCCGGTGCACCGCGACATCGACAGGCTGGGAATTTGTGGGGATGTTGCACGCAACAGCCGGTTGAGCAGCTGCTTGCTGCTCAGGCTGGCCAGGCCGGTCAAGACTGTTGGTGCAGACGTCATGGTTTGTGCGCGCGGTTTCCGGAGTGTGCATGTTCCCGGCAGTTTGCTGCAATGGCAGCATTGATCTGCTGGCTCTCGGTGCACATTGAAGCGCAGAGATCGTTAACGAATTGATAACAAGCTGTATCAGTTTGTGATTTTGACCACCCGGGCAGCAAAAAACCCGTCCATGCCAGTGACATTGCCGATCATGTGGTGAGGCAAGGTCCTCAGGTCCCCGGCTTTGCTTAAGAGGTCGGCGGGTATGTGACTTTCACCGGAAACGATGGGATTTCGATTGAAAGCGGTATGTTCGGTCAAGAAAGCGGAAATCTGCTTGGGTCCCTCGTCTGCAAGCAGGGAACACACGGCGTAGACCAGCGTACCGCCCGGTTTCAGCAGGGTGGCCGCCTTGCGCAACAATTTTCGTTGCAGCGCCAGCAGCAGCTTTACGTCGTCATTGCCGCGAACATAAGGCATGTCAGGATGACGGCGAATCGTACCGGTGGCTGAACACGGTGCGTCGAGCAGGATCACATCATAAAGGTGCTCGGGTTCGAATTCGAGCGCATCCACGGCAATGCAATTGGCTTCGAGTTTCGTGCGGGCGAGATTTTCGGTTACCTTTGCAAGACGAAACGCGGATGCATCCAGTGCTGTGACGTTTGCGCCTGCTGCGCACAATTGCAGTGTCTTGCCACCCGGCGCACTGCACATATCCAGCGCCGTCTTGCCGTCGATATCGCCCAGAAGCAACACCGGCAGGGATGCGGCTGCATCCTGAACCCACCAGGTGCCAGCTTCAAAGCCGGGGAGGTCCGGAATGGCTGGATGAGGATTGTTCAGCCGCACGGTTCCGGTGGGCAGTTTTACACCCAAAGCCGACAGTTCGTCGTCAGACATGCCAGTTTTGATGGTCAGATCAATATCAGCCTGCTGAGCGTGTGCGTCAGCGATAAGTGCAGTTGTGTCTGTACCATAGTCCGCCCGCAACCTGGTGTTCAGCCATTTCGGCAAATTGGCGGCAGTCTCCGGCAGGGAAACCATTATGGCTTCACGGTCGCGGCTGATATTGCGCAACACCGCGTTGATCAGGCCCTTGAGCCGCTGGGCCTTTTCGTCTCTTGCGGCAAGGGCAACGCTTGTCGAGATCGCTGCATGGGGTTCGGTTTCCATGAACAGCAACTGGGTGACGCCGCACAGCAGGATAACCGGCGCCTTGCCGGTACGTACGCGCAGCTTCTGTTCGATGTAGGTTTCCAGAACAGCTTCTATCTGTCCCTTTCGGCGAAGCGCGGTCGCGGCGAGCGCGTGCGCGAAAGCACGGTCGCGCGGGTCATCAATATCTGCAAGGCTGTCAGCGAGTGCATCCTCCAGGAACCGCTTCTCGTGCAGGACAAGCGAGATGGCGTTCATCGCCGCTGCGCGCAGGCCCAGACCTTCGACCAAAACCGCAGACGGCGTGAACTTGCGGGCCCGCTGACGCTTCTTTATCCCCACGGGCCGGCAGGCCTTTTGCGAGTGGCGGCGCTGCGGCCGGCCTTTGACCACGGGCCGGAAGCCGCATCCTCATCGGAACCGGCCCGGTTGCCGGAATAAGCTGCACCGCCTGGTTGCGGCATCTGCTGCAGCGCCTCTATGCGGTTTTCGGTGTCCGGGTGGGTTGAAAACAGATTATCCATGCGTGCGCCTGACAGCGGGTTGATGATGAACATGTGCGCCGTGGCGGGGTTTGCCTCGGCGGTAACATTTTCGATCTGTTTGGCACTTGATGCGATCTTGTGCAAGGCAGCGGCGAGCGCCAGTGGCTTGCCGCAAATTTCCGCACCGCGCCTGTCGGCTGCGTATTCACGGGTTCTGCTGATGGCCATCTGCACCAGCATTGCCGCCAGCGGTGCCAGCACCATCATGGCAATGGTTCCGATCAACCCCAGCGGATTGTTGCGATCACGCCCGCCGAAGAACATGGCGAAATTTGCCAGCATCGACGTGGCCCCGGCAATTGTTGCGGTTACCGTCATGATCAAGGTGTCATGGTTCTGGATATGCGCCAGTTCATGCGCCATCACGCCTTCAACTTCATCATAATAGAGTTGCTGCAGCAGGCCTGTGGTGGCTGCTACTGCGGCGTTTTCCGGGTTGCGGCCGGTGGCAAAAGCATTGGGCTGCGGGTTGTCCATGACATAGACCTTGGGTATCGGCAGGCCGGCATTGTCAGCGAGCCTGGCAATCATGGCATACAGTTCAGGGTTTTGCGTTTCGTTGGCGGGTTCAGCGCCGTGCATCGACAATACCGCCTTGTCGGAGTTCCAGTAGGCAAACACATTGGTGCCGGCTGCAAACAGCAGTGCGATCACCATGCCGGTCTGTCCGCCGAGCAGGAATCCGATACCAAGAAACAAGGCTGTCATGCCGGCAAGCAATACGGCGGTTTTCATATAGTTCATTGTTACACCTGAAAGCAGGTCCGCCGGTTGCGCGGACATGTCGACACATTGCCAATTCCCTGTAATCAGCAGTATATGTTTGCTGACGCACAATAATTCAATGCAAAGCTTGCAATGCCTGATCAACAGCCAGTCCAACCGCCACTCAGCGACGCCGCCAGGCGTGCGCTTGCCGAGGCATCCAAGAGACGCGCGGTGAGTGATTCAACACAGCTTCCTGTGGAGATTGACGGACGTGACGGGCCGGAGCCCACCAGGTTCGGAGATTGGGAGAAAAACGGCATCACAAGCGATTTCTGATCGCCTGAGACGGTGTGGCACTTGCGGGCGTGTCGCAACATGCTGTAGGTCCCGCGCAAGCTTCAGCTAATTCGACAGGAGAGAACGGCAATGGGCATCAAAGGCTCGGTGAAGAAGGTCGTGCTGGCATATTCCGGCGGTCTTGATACATCCATCATTCTGAAATGGCTGGAAAGCGAACTCGATGCAGAGGTCGTGACATTCACTGCCGACCTCGGGCAGGGCGAAGAACTTGAGCCGGCCCGCGCCAAGGCCGAGATGATGGGCATCAAGCAAATCTACATCGAGGATGTGCGCGAAGAGTTTGTGCGTGACTTCGTGTTTCCGATGTTCCGCGCCAATGCCGTCTATGAAGGAACCTATCTGCTTGGCACGTCCATTGCCCGGCCGTTGATTGCCAAGCGGCTTGTTGAAATTGCCGCAGAGACCGGCGCTGATGCGATTGCGCATGGTGCCACCGGCAAAGGCAACGACCAGGTCAGGTTCGAACTCGCCGCCTATGCCCTGAACCCGGATATCAAGGTAATAGCGCCGTGGCGCGACTGGTCGTTCAAATCACGCACCGATCTGATGAATTTTGCCGAACAGCACCAAATACCGGTGCCGAAGGACAAGCAGGGCGAGGCACCGTTTTCGGTCGACGCCAACCTGCTGCACTCGTCATCGGAAGGCAAGGTGCTTGAAGATCCAGACATGGAGCCCCCGGAATACGTATTCCAGCGTTCCGTCAGCCCCGAGGCTGCACCGGATATCGCAACCATCATGGAAATCGGCTTCAAGAAGGGCGATGCGGTTTCAATAGACGGCAAGGCCTTGTCACCTGCAACCGTGCTGGCAACCCTCAACGACCTGGGCCGCGATAACGGCATCGGCCGGCTCGATCTGGTTGAAAACCGGTTTGTCGGCATGAAATCGCGCGGCATTTATGAAACGCCGGGTGGTACGATCCTGCTGGCGGCCCACCGGGCAATGGAGTCCATCACACTGGATCGTCAGGCGGCTCATTTGAAAGACAGCCTGATGCCGCAATATGCCGAGATGATCTATAACGGCTTCTGGTTCGCACCTGAGCGCGAAATGCTGCAGGCGCTGATCGACAAGAGCCAGGTAGATGTTGAGGGCACGGTTCGCCTGAAACTATACAAGGGCAATGTTATCGTTGTCGTTCGCAGTTCGCCAAAGTCACTGTATTCCAACGAACTGGTGACGTTTGAAGATGACCGCGGGGCTTACGACCAGAAGGACGCCGAAGGCTTTATCCGGCTCAATGCACTGCGCTTGCGGACCCTTGCAGCACGTAAACGCAATACCTAACTATTATACACTCCGACATGGCGGTTGAGTTATCCGCTTCAATATGCGCCTTCCGCGCCAGTGATTGCTGTGTTAGACGCGCGATCATCACAACCGTTTTTAAAGTCCGGAAACCCAATGTCCCTGAGAAATATAGCCATCATCGCACACGTCGATCATGGCAAGACCACCCTGATCGACCGGCTGCTCGCCCAGTCCGGCACCATGCGTGACAATCAGCGCATGGCTGAACGCGCCATGGATTCCAACGATCTGGAGCGCGAGCGCGGCATCACCATTCTGGCAAAGGTCACTTCGGTCGACTGGCGTGGTGATCGCATCAACATTGTTGATACGCCGGGCCACGCCGATTTCGGCGGCGAAGTGGAACGCATCCTGAACATGGTCGATGGCGCGATATTGCTGGTTGACGCTGCAGAAGGCCCGATGCCGCAAACCAAGTTTGTGTTGCAGAAGGCGCTGAAGATCGGACTTCGCCCGATCGTGGCGATCAACAAGATCGACAAGGATGAAGAACGCCACGAGGAAGTGATCAACGAGGTGTTTGATCTGTTTGCTGCACTGGATGCCGACAATGATCAGCTTGATTTTCCGATTCTGTACGGATCTGCCAAGCAGGGCTGGATGGCGCTCAAGCCGGAAGGCCCCAAAGACGACATGACCCAGTTGTTTGACCTTGTCGTCAAGCATGTGCCGGAGCCGACCGTGGAAGACGGGCCGTTCCGCATGCTGTCCACCACCATCGAGGCCAACCCCTATCTGGGCCGTATTCTCACTGGTCGCATCAGCTCGGGCGCAGTGAAGCCCAACCAGACGATCAAGGCACTGAACCGTGACGGCAAGGTGATAGAGCAGGGCCGTATTTCAAAGGTGCTGGCGTTCCGTGGCCTTGAGCGTATTCCGGTTGAAGAAGCCACCGCCGGTGACATTGTTGCCCTGGCCGGTTTGTCCAAGGCGACCGTTGCAGACACCTTGTGCGCCCCTGAAGTAACCGAGGCGATTGCAGCACAGCCGATCGATCCGCCGACATTGTCGATGACATTCCGCGTCAATGACGGCCCGCTGGCAGGCAAGGAAGGTGACAAGGTGCAAAGCCGCGTCATTCGTGACCGCCTGCTGAAGGAAGCAGAAGGCAATGTAGCGCTGCAGATCACGGATCTCGACGGTGAAGCCTATGAAGTGTCGGGTCGCGGCGAATTGCAGCTGGCAATTCTGATCGAGACAATGCGGCGTGAAGGCTTTGAACTGACCGTCGGGCGTCCGCGCGTTGTCATGCAGGTGGATGAAGCCACCGACCAGCGTCTGGAGCCTGTGGAAGAAGTCATCATCGACGTCGATGAGGAGTTCTCCGGTGCAGTTGTGCAAAAATTGTCCGAACGTCGCGCCGAGCTGAAAGACATGCGGCCATCAGGTGCAGGACGCCAGCGTCTGGTATTCCATGCGCCAACCCGCGGCCTGATCGGCTACCAGAGCGAATTGCTGACCGATACCCGCGGTACGGCCATCATGAACCGGCTGTTCCATAATTATGCTTCGCACATGGGCCCGATTCCGTCGCGTCATACGGGCGTATTACTGTCCACCGGCGACGGTGAAGCGGTAGCTTACGCGTTGTGGAAACTGGAAGACCGCGGACCGATGTTCGTGGAACCGGGCATGAAGGTCTACAACGGCATGATTGTTGGCGAGCACACCCGTGGCAATGATCTTGAGATCAATGTTCTGAAAGCCAAGCAGCTGACCAATATGCGCGCCTCGGGCAAGGATGATGCGGTGTTGCTGACACCGCCCATTCGCATGACGCTCGAAAAGGCCCTGAGCTATATTACTGATGACGAGCTTGTGGAAGTCACGCCCAAGTCGATTCGGTTGCGCAAGGCCATTCTGGATGTGCATGAACGCAAGCGGGCATCACGGCGCGGTGATGAGGCGCTGAGCGCCTAGAGCAACATGGGTTCAACTGAACCCATAAAGTTGCTCTAACACTTTGGAAACGATCAGGTTTAT